>JBBRYE010000081.1:0-16428 GCA_038237895.1 Sphingobacteriales bacterium
TAATGCAGAAACCAACACAGAAAGTTTCCATTTTCCATCAACACTACCTCTTTCGCAAAAGAAGAATACTGATGATGCAAACATAGCCATGTAGCCAGTAAAGAAGGTGAATGCAATTGGGTCATCTGTTGGGATAACCATAACGTCTAGTAATGAATTCATAATTAATTTTGTTTAAGATTTAATAATAAAAGCTAAACAAAACCAAAAGAGAAAAAGTTTTAACAAATATCATTTTTTATTTTATTGAGCTGATTTTAATTAAAAAATAAAATAATTGCAAAAATTATGAATTAATATTAAAAAAATAATAAAATTAAGAGCTAAATATAATTTTCTATTAACTAAATAGTAAATAATTTTTGGGTAAATATTAAATTATTCGTCCAAAAATCTCCTTTTTCTTTAGAGTAGATTAACTATCGTATAAATAAATCTATATTATTAGATAGTTTACAGACTTATACACTAATGTCCTCCTTCAGTTTCTATTTTATTTACATCGAAACCTTGCGTTTTTAATTCCTTGCTTACTTTCCAAGCAAAAAACAACAGATATGCAAAACAAATAACAGGGATAACATAAGAAATATGTATGCCACTACCATCAGCCAAAATTCCTTGTACAGGAGGAATAATTGCACCACCTAAAATCATCATAATTAAAAATGAAGAACCCTGACTGGTGTATTTTCCTAAACCAGTGATAGCTAAAGAGAATATGCAAGGCCACATAATAGAACAACACAACCCTCCACTGATAAAAGCATATGTAGCAAGTTTACCATCTGATAGCAATCCTATAATCATTGCCAAAACTCCTAAAGTTGCAAATACCGCTAAAGTTTTTGCTGGTTTTTCTTGACTATAAAAGAACCCTACAACCAATATTGCAATACAAATAACATAAATATACATTTGAGAAATATCAGTACCTGTAACATGATTAAAGAAAAGGATTACTGCAAATGCGAAGAAAGGAACAATAACTGTTAAGATCCTCTTCATGTTTTTAGAGAGCTTAAAAGCACTTACGGCACCTGTCCATCTTCCTACCATTAAGCTTCCCCAATACAGCGAAATAAAAGGAGCAATTTCAGACTCTGTATAATTACCAAAGTTAGGTAAATGTAGCAAGGCGCCCATATTACTTTGGATACTAACCTCTACTCCTACGTAAGTAAAAATAGCCAACATTCCCAAAACTAATTGTGGATATTTCATTGCGCCCCAACCATCTGGAGATTTTTTTGCTGAACTAGAAGCAAAAACTAAAGTGAAAACAATTATAGCTAATGCAAGATAAACAAAAATAGATTTTGATATTCCTGTGGTTTTTGCCAAAATATCTGATGCCAAGATCATTAAAAAAGCAATGAACATTACAAACAAAGGCACATTAGTTTTATGACTTGCTTCTATCTGCTCGTCACTAGTAACTTTTGGAAGTTTAGAGATTGAAAAGAATATAGCTACACCAATAAAAAGACCAGCGAGGATATAATAAAGATTATTAATTGAGGCAATTTCTACTGTTTTTGGCATTGTGCTAGCAGCACTTCCAAACAATATAACACTGACTATTATTGGTCCTAATATAGAACCAAAGTTGTTCACTCCGCCTGCAAGATTTAGCCTATCCGCACCGGTTTCTGGTGTACCTAATGCTACAGCGAAAGGATTGGCAGCAGTTTGTTGAAGTGAAAAACCTATTGCTATTATGAAAAATGAGGTTAAGATTAAAGCGAAAGAACCTGAATTTACTGAAGGCACCATGGATACGGCACCTATAGCCGAAATTATTAATCCGTAAATAATGCCATTCTTAAAACCAATTTTATTTAATATATCAACCTTAAAAATCTGTGAAGCATAATACAAAATTAATGATCCGATAAAATATCCACCATAAAAGGTAAAATCAATCAATTGCGACTCGAATTGAGTTAAATGAAAGTGAGATTTACAAAAGGGAATAAAAATACCATTACTTGCAGCCACAAAGCCCCAAAAAAAGAAAACGGTAATTAAAGTGTACAAAGCTGAGCTGTAATTTTTTTGTTCGGACATGTTATAAGTTTATAATTTGGCTGTAATTTCTAATCTTATTTTAACAAATCCAATTTATTGTATAAAAGGTTTAAAATTTATTTTGAGCTCTTATTTTTCTCCTCATATTTAGATGTCCGTTACTTTAAGAAGATGATTTAAATATAAAATTGCTACAACCTTATTTAAAATTTGAGAAACATTATTTATTGATTCTACTAAATTATATTTTAAAATTATTTTAATTTCAGCAAGTTTATTAAATAAATAATACAGTAATATGAGTGCGGAATTAATAATATTGCAGACATCAGAGATATAAAAATCCAATTATATATTACGAAATATTCATAAATATTTCTTATACTAATCATTATAAATATATATAAAAACTTATAAATAATGAATTGCACTTTTGCAGTGTTTAATATTAGATATAAGCATAATGACAAGTATATCTCCAAAAGAGATTGAATAGGGTCAGAATAGTTTAAATGTTACCACCAGAAAATTTCTTGGCTTGTATTCAAACGTACGTCATAGTGTAAATTTGCATTCATTTGTAAGCACAAAACATACTTTTATGGATATTGTATTAGTGAGAGAAAATGAATAGGATTTTAATGCTAGCATAGAACATCAACAAAAAGATGAAGTTATAAAATGCTTTAAATTAATTAGTAGACCTGGCTGCGAAAAGATAATACGCAATGCTTTTGAAGATGCCAGAGATTTACAATTTTATTACTGCAAAAACAAAAGCGGTATTAAAAAAAATAGTTGTGGGTGTAATAATTAATTATACTCCTATAGTTGGATGTAATCAGATTTTTAAAGATTTGGTACAACATAAAACTAAACAAATTTAGCATATCAAATGAAGCAAATTATTAAAAATAAGATAAACTACCAGGTTAAAACCGCACCACATTCTTTATCTATTAAAGACAAAGATTATTTAAGTAATAAGGTTGTAGATGTTATTATAGAGAAAGATATTACCTTCCTAAAATTAGATAAGGCATTACATAACGAGCTATCGGGCTTAAAAGTTCTGATGACCACCAAAACTGATGATACTTTACTAGATCATTTACAGAAAAATAAATCCTTAGCCACTAAAATTAATCGTAAATATATTTTCGCTTTGATAGTTATGATAACTTTTTTAGGTCTTTCTGTTTTTAGCAAAGATGTAATTTATAGTAACCTTTTTATTTGCATATCGGTAATTGTAGGAGCAATTACATTTTATCAATTAAAAGCTGTAAAGTCTAATCATTATCATTGATGGAATAAAACTTCATAAAACTAAAAGATTGTAAATTGATACAAAAGTTGAAGAATGTAATCCATAGAAATGATCAGCAATAATATAAATTTAGCCGCAACTATCCTTCAAGAAGATAACATTATTGGTATACCTACAGAAACAGTTTATGGTTTAGCAGGAAATATTTTTAGTGAAAAAGCAATTAGAGAAATTTATCGCGTTAAACAGAGGCCTTTTTATAACCCATTAATTGTTCATATTAAAAACATGGATGAATTGTCTAAAATAGCAATAAACATCCCTCCTATTGCTATGGAATTAGCCAGTCATTTTTGGCCTGGTCCTCTTACTTTATTACTCAAAAAAAATAATTTAATACCAGATTTAATAACCGCAGGGAAAGATACCGTTGCAGTAAGAATGCCTAACCACCCCATCACTTTAGCACTTTTAAATAGAATTGATTTTCCTTTGGCGGCACCAAGTGCCAATCCGTTTGGGATGATAAGTCCTACAAAAGCGCAGCATGTTGATGACTATTTTAAAGATGAAATTAAAATGGTGCTTGATGGTGGTGTATGCCAAACCGGAATAGAATCTACTATTATAGGATTTGAAGATAATAAAGTAATAGTTTATAGGTTGGGCGGGGTAACAATTGCAGCTATAGAAACTATTGCTGGGGATGTGAAATTAATAAATAAAGAGAATAAAGCACCAATGGCACCGGGTATGTTATCTAAACATTACGCCCCTACAACCCCATTAATTTTTACCGATAATTTAGAGCAAGCCCTTCATCAATTTAAGGATAAGAGAATTGGAATAATAAGTTTTAATAAGGCCATTAGTCCTCTTCCATCAAACTGTGTTCAAAAAATATTATCACAACAAAAAAGTTTAGAAGAAGCCGCATCAAAATTGTATGATACCATGCATCAGTTAGATAGGATTAATCTAGATTATATTATAGCAGAAAGATTTCCAGATGAAGGCTTGGGGAGTGTAATTAATGATAAATTATCTAGAGCATCATTTTCTGATTAATAACAAAAATCTATATAAATAATGGTGCTTAGCATTGTATAAAATCATAATATCCATTATCATTATGGAAAAGGCAAAATATATTTGAAAGATATTTTTAAAAAATCTCTGGTTAATTTAGCGGTAATTGATTGCCATTAAAAAAAACCGTAATATCACCCTATTACATTTATCTTCTAAATTATTACTGCTAATCTCTTATCATGAAAATAGATTTCTTTTCTGCCAAAAAATACGATATCGAGTTTTTTAATATTGCCAATAAAATAACCAAGTTTGACATTATTTATCATGAAACTCATCTTGGCCCACACAGCGTAAATATGATTGAACGTTCAGATGCGGTTTGTGTATTTGTAAATGATAAATTAACTAGAGAAGTGATTGAGCATTTGGCAAAAAAAGGGGTTAAAATAATTGCTTTACGTTGCGCTGGTTTTAACAATGTAGACCTAAATGCTGCCAAAGAATTTAATATTTCTGTTTGCCGTGTCCCAGCTTATTCTCCACAAGCAGTTGCAGAACATGCTGTTGCAATGCTACTTACCATCAACAGAAAAACCCATAAAGCATATAACCGAGTGCGAGAACAAAACTTTTCATTAGATGGATTATTAGGATTTAATTTATTTGGAAAAACAGTTGGCGTAATTGGCACTGGCAAAATTGGTAAAGCATTTATTAATGTTTTGCTTGGTTTTGGTTGTAAAGTTTTGGCTTTTGATATTTATCCGGATGCAGAGTTGAAGAAAAATGGGGTAAATTATGTTTCTATTGATACATTATTTAAAGAATCTAATATCATATCGCTCCACTGTCCGCTTACCAATGATAATCATTACCTTATAGATAAAAAAAGTATCAATCTTATGCAAAATGGGGTAACTATTATAAATACGAGTAGAGGTGGATTATTAAACACTGCAGATGTAATTGAAGGACTAAAAACAAAAAAAATTGCAGCGCTTTGTATTGATGTTTATGAACAAGAAGAAAGTTTATTTTTTAAAGATTTATCATTAGAAATTATTGATGATGATCAAATACAACGTTTAATAAGTTTCCCAAATGTACTTCTTACTGCTCATCAAGCATTTTTTACTAAAGAGGCATTAGAAGAAATTGCCAATGTAACATTAAATAGCATATCTAAAATCGATAATAGTGTAATGCAAAAAAATGATGCCACTTTGTTAAATTTTTGTGGTGAGGACTAAAATATATTATCGTTAAAGAAAATAAAATATCAAATAATTGCATAAAATTTTACATTTTTGATCACAAAAACATAAAATATGAAAAGTGTATTTAACTTAAATGATACTGAAGAATTAAAAGAAAGAATAAATTCTTTAAATCCAAATTCAATTGGGATGTGGGGGAAAATGAATATAGCACAAATGCTGGCACATTGTAATGTTTCTTATGAAATGGCCTTTGAAAACAAACACCCAAAACCAAATGCTATCATGAGGTTTATCCTTAAAAATTTTGTTAAAAGTACTGTAGTTGGCGATAAACCTTATAAAAAAAGTTCGCAAACGGCACCGGCTTTTATCATAACAGATTCTAGAGATTTTGAAAATGAAAAAAAAAGATTGATTGCCTATATTGAGAAAACTCGTGATTTAGGAGAGAATTATTTTGACGGAAAAGAATCTCTTTCATTTGGAGTTTTGAATAAAACAGAATGGAATACTATGTTTTATAAACATTTAGACCATCATTTGAATCAGTTTGGGGTTTAGCCATCAATTAAAAAATCTTGATTTTAAAAAAGCAAGATTTTTTAATGATTAAGAAAAAAGTTTTTTAATGGCCAATCTATTCATCCATCATTTTAAAGCTATTTTACTGTAAACATGATATTCTCCAGGTGCTAAAGTTAAATCGTATGTATTTGTACTCAGATTAATTGCATTACCAAAAGCATCTACCCAATTGCCAGAAGCGCCAAAATCTATATTTGCTTTTTGCGATACCACGTCGAAATTTCCAACAACAATCACGTTATTATCCGTTGCATTTAACTTAATATATTTAATACCCGAAGTTAAATTAGATGTAAAACTGGAAGTTGCGAAAATTGAATTATTCTTTTTAAGATTTCCCATTTTAGCATAAACATCATAAAGTGCTTTTCTATTGGGTTCGTTATAATATTCCCATTTAATTGGTTTTTCGCCTGTCCTGCCATTTTGATCTATACTAATATCGTAACCTAACTCTCCAAATTGCCAAATCATTTTTGGGCCTGGAATAGTAAAGAAGAAAGCAGCAGCCAATTCTTCCCTTTTTAGAGAGGTAGCTAAATTATTTTTAATTGTGTAGTTACCGCTTACATTTCCGTAGGTGATGTTTTTAAAATTTAACCTTTCTTCATCATGACTTTCTATATAAGAGACTACGCCGTCTGATTTGGAAAAGCCGTGATTAGTGAAAAATCCAAAAGAAAAATCAGATTTTCCTAAATATCCCATGGTTGCTTCGTTCATGTTGTAATTAAGATTTGTCCAAACCATCATTCCATCATTTGTTAATTCTGTTTCTTCTTTGGTATCGGCAAAATGCTCTAAAATGGTATAAAAGTTATTATTATCTATGCTATTGATAAAGTTGTGGTAATCTTTCCATGTAGCCACTCGCCCTGCATCATAAGCGGCAAAACCTGCATCATCTGATGATTGACGTTGTGTAAAACCTTTAGATAAATCGAACCTGAAACCATCAACTTTATATTGCTGAATCCAAAATTTCATTACATTTTTAGAAAAGTATTTGGTAGCATCACTTTCGTGGTTAAAATCAAAACCTACATTATATGGATGTTTTGCAACCGTATTAAACCACGGACTTTCTGCTGTTGGTGCGCCATTATTAAAATACATTTGCACCATTGGCGATTGCCCGAAAGAATGGTTTAAAACCATATCTAAAATTACTGCAATTCCTTTTCCATGACATTCATCTATAAAACTTTGCAAAGAAACTTTAGAGCCATAGTATTTATCTGGAGCGAAATAAAAAGACGGATTATAACCCCAACTTAAATTGCCCTCAAATTCGCCAACAGGCATTAACTCTATGGCGTTTATGCCTAAATTTTTAAGATAATCTAATTTGGTAATAACAGAGGCATAACTATGATCTGCAGTAAAATCACGCACTAAAAGTTCATATATCACCAAGTTATTTTTAGCCGGGCGAGAAAAATTTGTGTTTTTCCAAGTATAAACAGGTTGATTTGCTTGCATAATACTTACAATTCCTGTTGTTTTATTTGATGGATAAGCTTTTAAGTTTGGGTAAGTAGTAGCGCTGATGTATTTATCATTATCAGGGTCTAAAACTTTCTCGCAATAAGGGTCGGCAACTCGTAATTTTCCATCTATCTCAAATTGATATGCATATTCTATATCAGGATTTAAACCGTCTATTTGTACAAACCACGTTTTACCATCTTTAGCCAATTTCATTGGATTTACACTGTTTTGCCAATTGTTAAAATCGCCAATTAATGTAACTGATGTTTTGCCTGGGGCAAATAAGGTAATAATTGCAGATGCGCCATTGTTGATAAATGCTACACCATCTTTAGCCCCAGCAGGTAAATCCTCTGGTGTTGGTGGTACAACTACTGGAGGTGGAGTGAATCTAACATCTTCAGAGCTGCTTTTTTTACAAGATGTGCTTAAACTTATGCTGATGAGCAATAAATAAAATAATTTTTTCATGGTCGTTTTTTAATGGAGAATAATTTCTGTTCTAAATTTTTGTCTTATTTCCCTAGACTATGCAGAGGATGACATTTTCTTATTTTAAATTTTTAATATCTGAGTAATGTGGGTTAACGACTGAAACGGCATCCTTTTTTTTTCGAAAAAAAAGATACAGTGTAAGGCGTGTTAAAACCCCAAAATTTTATACTGATCTTCTTTCCTCTATTTCTAGTTCTGTTGTTAATATATTATCTGTTGTTTTTGGTTCTTTAATAAGTATATAGCATATCAAAGCAGCTAAAATCATTAAACCACCTCCTAATTGCACTGCTAATAGTCTATCGTTATTTAAAACGTTTCGCATTAACCAGCCAAAACCTAGTGAAGCCATAATTTCTGGCAATACAATAAAAAAGTTGAAAATACCCATGTAAATACCAATCTTATTTTTAGGTAAACAGCCACTTAACATGGCATAAGGCATAGAAAGAATACTAGCCCAGGCAATGCCAACGCCCGTCATACATACGTAAAGCATGTTTTTATCGGTTACCCATGCAACGCTGATTAACCCCAATGCACCACATAATAAACATAAAGCATGGGTAGTTTTTCTACCTAATTTATCTGCTATGGTTGGTAAAACCAATGCAAAAAGAAAGGTGATTACACTGTAATAGGCTAGTGTTAAACTGCCAAAATCTGCTCCTGCTGCATAAATGGGGTCACTAGCATCTTTACCGCCAAAAACATTTACTGCAACTGCCGTTGTATAGTAAAACCACATTAAAAATAAGCCTGGCCATGTAAAGAACTGAACCAAGGAGACAATTTGCATCTGCTTAGGCATATTTTTTAAAGCATCGAAAATCTCTTTGGCGCCACCATAAAAACCTTTTTTACCTTCCTTATTTTGAATTTCTAATTCTTGTGCTGTTGGTGGGTATTCTTTTGTGGTTAAAACCGTCCACAAAACTGCCGCCATAAAAAAAAATGCGCCTATGTAAAAAGAGAATTTTACATTTTCTGGAATGCTACCTTGCGCTGCGGTATTGGTTAAATGGAAAACATTATTCATTAGCCATGGCAAAGCCGATGCAATGCTGCCCCCTAAACCAATCATCATACTTTGCATAATAAAACCTCTGTTAACCTGGCTATCTGGCAATTTATCGGTTACAAAAGCTCTAAAAGGCTCCATAGAAACGTTACCGAAAACATCTAAAACCCAAAGTAAGCCTGCTGCCATCCATAATGCACTACTATTTGGCATAAAAATGAGAGCTATACTGCTAATGATTGCTCCAATCATAAAATATGGACGTCTTCTACCCCATTTTGGGTGCCAGGTGCGGTCGCTCATATAACCAATAATTGGCTGAATCAATAAACCTGTTAGTGGTGCTGCTAAAAACAAAAGCGGAACCTGATCTGCATTTGCTCCCAATCCCTCATAAATACGGCCCATGTTTGCCCTTTGCAAATCCCATCCAAATTGTATCCCAAAAAAACCAATACTCATGTTGATGATTTGTATCAACGAGAGTTTAGGATTTTCTACTGCGGTTTTTAAGTTCATTTTTATCGATTTAAAATTGGATAATTTGTGAAGAATTTGGTTTTATATTAATGTTTATAATATCGCCTTTTGGCAAAATAATGGCCTTATTGGTTAATAAGTCTGTTGCCTTTTTTACGGGGTTTAATAGTAAAACTTCTTTTGGAATAGAAAATTTAGATTCAAAATTTTGATCTCTATTAAAATTAGAAATGATTAAAACTCTCTGATTTTTGGTGTATCTGAAATAGGCGTAAACTTTATTATTGTTAATTTCTTTTTGTGGTACTTCATAAAAATCACCGCTAGAAATGGCTTCATTTTGTGTACTTATTTTTAAGATATTTTGATAAAAAAATCTTAAGTTCTTTTGTTCTGGATTAAGCTGTACGCCATCAAAAAATCCTTTATTTGTCCATTTTTGTAAATTTGGAACGCCCCAATAATCAAAAATGGTAGTTCTATTATCATCCTGTCCAAAACCCTCTATTCCATTTCCAGGTTCGCCAACTTCTTGTCCAAAATAAATCATTGCCGGACTTTTTCCTAAAGTTGCGGTAACTACCATTGCAGGTTCGGCATATATTGCATTACCTGCAAAACCAGATGATGCGATACGTTCTTCATCATGATTTTCTAAAAAACGAATCATTTTTTCATCAAAGCCATTAACCTGATTTTTTGCTGCAGAAATGTCTTTAACATCTGCATCTGGCTGATTTCTGATAAGCTTTTTAAGGCCATCATATAAACCCACTTTATCGTACAAGTAATCAAAACCTCCAAATTTTAAATACTGGCTATAAACTTTAGGATTATAAGCTTCGCCGATAAAGATAAGGTTGCTGTTTTCCTTTTTAACTTGAGGAATTACCCAATGCCAAAACTCTACAGGTACCATTTCTGCCACATCGCAACGGAAACCATCGACTCCTTTTTTTGCCCAATAAACCAAAATATCTTTCATTTTTATCCAAACTGGAGGAACTGGATTAAAATAAGTTTTCTCGCCGTTTTGATAATCTACACCATAATTCAATTTGATGGTTTCATACCAATCATCATCTTTTGGTTTGGCATTAAAAGAATTATTTCCGGTTGCTTTTGCAGGGCTTTCATTAAACTGATAATCTTTTAGAAAATCAGTAGATGTTGGTTTCTTATCAATATCTGGAACTACAAAATTTTGTCCGTTGAGGTAATAAAAATCATTAGTTGGGCTAAAGCTTTTTGAGGTATCGTCATTCTCGCCAAAATCTTTTACACCCTTTGGTTTAAGATTAGAATGATAACCTCTAGCAACATGATTTGGCACAAAATCAATAATTACTTTTAAATCTTTTGCATGTGTGCGATTGATTAAATCTTGAAATTCTTGAATCCGATTGTTCACATTTACAGCTAAATCCGGGTCAACATCGTAATAATCTCTGATAGCGTAAGGGGAGCCTGCAATGCCTTTTACCACATCTGCATCACTATTTTGGATGCCAAATTTTGTATAATCTGTTAAACTAGCGTGAGCAATTATACCTGTATACCAAATATAATTAGCGTTCAATTCTTTAATACCGTTTAAGGCTTTATCATTAATATCATTAAATTTTCCCGAACCGTTTTCTGCCAAAGTTCCGTAAGTTTTATTAGCAGTATTTATATTGCCGAATAATCTGGGTAGAAGTTGGTAAATCACGATTTTTTTATCGCCCATTTTGTTGATTTTAGTTTGAGAAAAAGAGAAACTTGAAAACATCATCAATAAAAATATAAAGCATATAATTTTAGGAAACCTTAGTTTCCTAAAGACGAATTTAAAATCTTGCTTTTTTATTAACTGAGTTAAAACCATGTTAAACTAATTCTTTATTTTCTATTTCTATAGTACTAAAACCTTTAAAATGATGTTTTTGACTATGAATAAAAATTTCTAAATCCTTGTCATTATTACCTTCTATTTGAAAGCTTTTTCCGTCGATTTTGATCTTGAGAATAACTCCTCTAAAATTGATTTTAAAAGAAAAAGATTGCCATTGTTTTGGTAAAAACGGATTAAAATGGAGAGAATTATCTTTCACTCTCATTCCAGCAAAACCTTCTACAATACTCATCCAAGTGCCAGCCATTGATGTAATGTGTAAGCCATCTTCGGTATCGTTATTATAATCATCTAAATCTAAACGGGCGGTACGCAGATAAAACTCATAAGCTTTAGCACCATCATTTAGTTTTGCGGCTAAAATGCTATGCACACACGGAGAAAGAGAACTTTCATGAACGGTACGAGGTTCATAAAAGTTGAAGTTTCTTTTTATTGTGTCTAAATCATAATCTTCCTCAAAGAAATAGATTCCCTGCAAAACATCGGCTTGTTTAATAAAACAAGAACGCAAAATCCTATCCCAGCTCCATTTTTGGTTAATTGGTGTTTCTGATTTAGGCAAATCTTTTACCAAGGTTTGCTCTTTATCCATATAACCATCTTGTTGCAAGAAAATACCTCTTTCTGCATTTTCTGGGTAATACATTTTATCAATAATTAATGCCCAATCAGAGAATTCTTGCTCATTAAAATTTAATTTTTCTATTAAGTTTTTATATTGAGCAGGACGATTTTTTTCTACAATTTGGGCAGCTTTTATGGTATATTTCATACACCAAGTGGCTAAAATATTTGTGTACCAATTGTTATTGATATTGTTTTCATATTCATTTGGACCAGTTACACCAAGCATCACAAATTTATTTTGCGCACTACTCCAATTTACTCGCTGTTTCCAAAACCTACTAATTCCCATCAAAACCTCTAAACCGTAATCATTTAAATAATCTTCGTCTGCTGTATAGCGAACGTAATTATGAATTGCATAAGCAATTGCTCCATTTCTATGAATTTCTTCAAAAGTAATTTCCCACTCGTTATGGCATTCTTCACCATTCATGGTAACCATAGGAAACAAAGCAGCTCCATTATTAAAACCTAATTTTTGGGCATTTTCAATGGCTTTATCTAATTGTTTATAACGGTAAATCAACAGGTTTTTACTGACCTGTTGCGGAGCAGTGGCCAAATAAAAAGGCACACAATAGGCCTCTGTATCCCAATAAGTAGAACCTCCGTATTTCTCGCCAGTAAAACCTTTTGGCCCAATATTTAATCGGTCATCTTTACCGGTATAGGTTTGATAAAGCTGAAAAATATTAAAACGAATAGCTTGTTGAGCTGCAATATCACCTTCAATAATTATATCACTTTCCTGCCATTTACTAGCCCAAGCTTGTTTTTGCTCTAGTTTTAATTGATCAAATCCTTTTGCTGAAGCTTTAGCGATAATCCTTTTTGTATTGGATAAAAGTTTTTCTTTTAGATGATTTTGAGAAGTTAGGTTTGCCGCAATTTTAATTAAAGTTATTTCTTGATTTTGAGCTGCATTAACTACTATTTTTTGACCCACAAATTTTTCTTTTCTGATAGCTTCAGATTTAAAATCAATAATTTTTTCATCAGCTAAAAGCTGAATAAAACTAGCAGTACAAACTTCAAATTCTGTTTTCTTGGTTCGTAAAGTTAAATAAGCTTCGTTATTGGTAATTTCATCGTTTATAAAATCCCAAAACTTTTCATCGTAATTACTGTCTTGATTTTTTATGTCTCCATCAATAAAAGGTGTTAATTCTATTTTACCCGCAAAGTTTAATGGAGTAATGCTGTACTTTATAGCCCCAACCTCATCATCAACAATACTGCAAAAACGGATGGCACTTACTTTAACTATATTTCCCGATGATAATTCTGCGGTGAAACTGCGTTCTAAATAGCCTTCTTGCATATTTAACATACGTTTAAAATCGGTGATTTTTAGCTTTGCTAAATCAAGAATTTCATCTTCAATTTTTACTTCAATTCCGATCCAATTAGCGGCATTTAAAACCTTTGCGAAATATTCTGGATAACCGTTTTTCCACCAACCTACACGTGTTTTATCTGGGTAATATACACCAGCAATGTAATTTCCGCTTAAAGTTTCACCAGTATAAGTCTCTTCAAAATTTGCTCTTTGGCCCATTCGGCCGTTGCCCAAACTAAAAATACTTTCTGATATTTTATTTAAATGTAGATCAAAACCCTCTTCGATGATGTTCCACTCGTTTTTTATAATGTAATCCTTCATTGCGTTGATATGAGAATTGAGATTTGAGAATTGAGAACTTGTAATCTTGATACAAATCTTGAATCTCTTTATCTCATATAATTTTATAATTCTTGTAAATCTTCAAGGGTTAGTTTATCTAAACCGCTTATTACTTTGTCTGCTTGTGATAAAACAATATCATCGCCTATACCAATGGCTTTCATTCCACCTCGTTTTGCTGCTTCAATTCCTGCAGCAGCATCTTCAAAAACCACACATTCTGCAGGTAAAATATTTAATAATTTTGCACCTTTTAAAAATACTTCTGGATCTGGTTTAGATTTTGAAACACTATTTCCATCAACAATTGCATCAAAAAAATGAGCAATATTTGTGTTTTCTAAAATGATTGCTGAGTTTTTACTTGCCGAACCTAAAGCCATTTTATAACCTGCTTTTTTTGCCGACTGTAAAAATGCTAATACACCTGGCAAAACCTCGGCAGGGGTCATTTTGTTAATCATTTTAACATACCAATCATTTTTAAGCGTTGCCCACTCTAGCTTTTCGGTTTCGGTTTTTATTACATTACCCCAGCCTAAAATTTTATCCAAACTATCCATCCTACTAATTCCCTTAAGCTCCTCATTTTGTTTTTCAGTAAATTCAAAACCCATTGTTTTTGCCAAACGCAGCCAAGCTTGGTAATGATAAACTGCAGTATCTACCAACACACCATCTAAATCAAACAGTAAACCTTTTATTATTGTACCTTCTTTCATTTCTAATTTAATTCAAGTACTAAAGCACTCTTTTTTGGGACACTCAAATCACTAATTTTCATCTCTTTTCCACTAAAAACATCCTTGGCTTTTGTAATACCTTTTAAGCTTTCCGCAAAACGTTTTGTATCTAAATTCTTGTCGTATTCTGTATTGTTGATGATGACCATTACCTCTCCTTGGGGATGATTTGACAGGTAGCGGAAATAGACATATATATCGTTTTCAGGAATATATTGCATCAATTTTCCATTTTGCAAAGCCTCACTTTTTTGGCGATAGTTAGCTAAGATTTTCATAAAATTGAATGCTTCATTTTCTTTTTCTGTGCGTCCTTTCTCAGTGAATTTATTGATACTATCACCATCCCAACCGCCTAAAAAATCAGACCGCACCAAACCATCAGGATTTGAATAATTTTTCATCAAAATTTCTGTTCCATAATACATTTGTGGAATTCCACGCATCGTCAAAAGCATGGTCATTCCTATTTTATATTTTGCAAAATCTTCATTAACCATAGAATAAAAACGACTCATATCATGGTTATCCAAAAAAATACAATTTTGAGTGGGGTCTTTATAAAGAAAATCTTGTGCTAAAGTTGCATAAATGCGATTGATGCCATCTGTCCACCCTGTTTTACCATTTAAACCTTCGTAAATAGCATCTTTTAAAACGGCATCAGTAATGCCAGGCAAATGCGTATCAAAACCTCGGTTTACAGTATTTCCGCCTGTAAAAAAAGCCTGACTAGCAACAGTAGAAACCAAAGTTTCGCCAAAAATAGATAAATGTGGAAATTCGGCTTTAAGCTTAATTTCCCAATCTGCCATAAATTTGGCATCGTTATAAGGATAAGTATCTAAACGCAAACCATCAATGCCTGCATATTCTATCCACCAAATATGGTTTTGAGTTAAATAATTTTGAACATAAGAATTTGTTTGATTCAAATCAGGCATAGAGGGTACAAACCATCCATCCAACATTTTCTTTTTATCAGCCGAAGAAGTGTGAGGATCCATTACTGGTTGATCACGATAGGAAGTTTGTGTGTAAACTGGCCATTGGTTTAGCCAATTTCTCATCGGTAAATCGTTATAAAACCAATGGTTAGAACCTATATGATTATGAACTATATCTTTAATAACTTTTAAACCTTTTGCATGAGCAGTTTCAACATATTTCTTGTACAACTCATTAGTACCAAAACGAGGATCAATTTTATAATGATCGGTAACTGCATAACCATGATAAGAAGCATGGGGCATATCATTTTCAATTTCTGGTGTCATCCAAACCGTAGTTACCCCTAAATCCTTCAAATAATCTAAATGATTAATAACACCCTGAATATCACCACCGTGACGGGAATACATGCTATCTCGATTGACAGTCGCCTCTTTTAAACCACTAACAGCATCATTACTTTTATCGCCATTACTAAAACGATCTGGCATTAATAAATAGATAAAATCTTTCTGCGTAACTCCCTGAATCCGGTTTTGATCTTTGCTTTTATTTTTTAATAGGTAAACATAACTCAGTTTATTTTTTCCTTTTTGGGTAAAATTAATGGTAAATTTTCCAGCTTTAGCCAATGGTGAAACCGTTAAATCTAAAAACAGATAATTTGGATTTTCTACCTTATTTACTTTGTTTAAAGTAACACCAGGATATTTTAAACTTACATTATGGTTAGCAATATTATTGCCGTGTACCAAAAGTTGTAACTTTGGATTGTGCATTTTTGCAAACCAAAACATAGGTTCTACTCGTTCTAAATCAGGGATTTGAGCAAAGATGCTGTAACTGATAAAGAGGAATAGTATGATGAGTATTTTTTTCATTTTTTATTGAATTATAA
>JBBRYE010000082.1:0-16338 GCA_038237895.1 Sphingobacteriales bacterium
GATCGTAACCAAAACCATCACTACCAGATGGTGTTTCTCTTATTTTTCCATTTACTATCCCTTCAAATAAAGTTTCTTTATCATCAATAATTAAAGAAACAACAGTTCTAAATCTTGCTGTTCTATCCTCAATATCTCTCATTTTCAGCAACACTAAATCCATGTTGTGCTTAAAATCCCTTGAGCCAGAATATCTGGCAGAAAAAACTCCAGGTTCGTTGTTTAAAGCTTTTATTTCTAAACCAGTATCATCGGCAAAGCAATTATAATTATAATTTTTATTGATGTATTGGCTTTTAATACTGGCATTTTCTTGTAAGGTTAAACCAGTTTCTGCAATATCTTCATTGCAATCAAGTTCAGCTAGGCTTACTATTTTAAAAGCATTTCCAACTTTTGCCTGTACTTCTTCTAATTTATGAGCATTGTTAGTAGCAAAAACTAGTTTGTTTTCCATTCTTAAAATGTTTTTAATTCGTTCCAAAAAATAGTTTTCTTTTTAACGTCTTCGTCTAGTTTAAATAAATCCCAAGTGCCTAAAATAGCAACATCTTTAAACATAAATTTTTTATTGGGCACACTACCCTCTACGTTCAATATTTTAGGATTAATTCCAAAAGTTATCAGCTTGCTAAAACCAAAGAACAATTTCAAGTCTTTAAAGTCTAAGTGAGAATATTTTGCTAAATTAACTATGGCAACATCGCTAATATCTAGCTTTTTAGCAGATAATATTTTAGTTAGAAAAGCTAAATCTTTTTTATTTAAGAAATCGAAATTTGATTCGTTCACGATAATGAGGACGTATTTATTATTTTCTCCTAAGTATTTATAATCCTGCTTAACAACATCAGTTTTTGTTTGTATTTTAAGAATTACAGGGTCTGTTGTTTCTTCAATTTTATTATTATATTTTTCTGTTTGCTCTCCTACTACCTGTACTTTTTCTTTAATAGTTTCTTTAGTTTGTTGCGGTTCTGTTGCTGTATCATCAATAATTTTAGACTGATCACCATCTATGAGATAAATCTCTTCATTTAGTAATAAGCTCAAAGCAATCAAATCATTAGTTTGCAAATTATCCATATTACAAAGTTGTTTAATTTTTGTTAAAAAAAGTTAAACCATTCATATTTACGCTAAAAAGGCTTTACTTTCGTTGGATTAATGATGTCCATAATTAGAATTATTGTCGCTGTTTTTGTTTTTTCTTTTACTTTAATCTCTTGTAATTATTTTACTAAAGCAGAGGATAAACCTATTGCCAAAGCGTTTGATAAATATCTTTATTTAAAAGATTTAGACGGTGTTGTACCTCAAAACACACATGGAAGCGATAGCATCTCTATTGTTAAAGGATTTATAGACCAATGGCTGCATGAACAAGCCATTCAACATCAAGCAGAAAAAAATGTTAAACCAGATGATAAAACTATCCAAGATCAATTAGATGTTTATAAAAGATCTCTAGTCAGGTTTCAATATGAGCAAGAACTGATTAGACAAAAGTTAGATACAGTAGTTAGTGAAAAAGAACTCGCCTCATTTTATGATACCAATAAAGAAAATTTTGAGCTTAAAAAGCCTATTTTAAAGATTGCTTACATCAAATTGTCTAAAAAAGCCCCTAAAATTGCGATGGTAAAAAAGCTTTTTACCTCAAAAGATTTAAGAGATTTTGATTTATTAGAAAAGTATTGTTTTAAATATTCTAACAGTTTTTCTTTAATGGATACCACTTGGCATTACACCGAAGAATTAGCGCAAACTTTACCCATTTCTAAAATTGGCGAAAATAATTACGAGAATTTAAACCGTATTTTTGAAATTTCTGAGAATAATACATTATATCTCCTAATTTTGCGTGATTCTAAGTTTAAGGATAGTTTATCTCCCTTGGCTTTTGAAAAACAAAATATTAAAAATTTAATCATTAATCAAAGGAAACTAGCTTTGATTAATCAAATGGAAAAGAGCATTTTTAACGATGCTTATAAAAATAATAAATTAGAAATATATCATAAATGAAAAGAATTTCGATATTAATGTTGCTTACCCTTTTTGGTTTGGCAAATATTTACGCTCAAGAAAAAGTAGTAGAAAAAGTTGTTGCTGTTGTAGGAGACAATATTATTCTAAAATCTGAGGTAGACCAACAATATGCCCAATATTTACAACAAGGTAATAAGGCAGATGAAAATACTAAATGTTCTTTTTTACAAAATATGTTAAGTCAAAAATTACTGACCCAACAGGCTGTTTTGGATTCTATTACCGTAACCGAAGATGATATAGACAACGAAGTGAATAGAAGAATGAGAGTAATGATTTCTAGAGCTGGTGGGCAAGAAAAGTTAGAAGAATTTTTAGGAAGATCTGTAATCCAATACAAAGATGAAATTAGAACAGACATTCAAGAACAATTGGTTGCGCAAAAAATGCAAGCAAAAATTACAGAAAAGGTAGAAGTAACACCATTAGAGGTTCAAAGATATTTTGATAAATTTCCTAAAGATTCTTTACCACAATTTAACACCGAGGTAGAAGTAGGAGAGATTATTACTTATCCAGAATTAAATAAAAAAGAAAAAGAGTTTTATAAGGATAAAGCAGAAGCTTTAAGATTAAGAATAAAAGGAGGCGAAAGCTTTTCTACATTAGCCAGATTATACTCTCAAGATCCAGGATCTGCAAAAGAAGGCGGAGATTTAGGTTTCTTTGATAGACAAACCATGGCTAAAGAATTTACTTCCTGGGCTTTTAAATTAAAACCTGGAGAAATATCTCCTGTTTTTGAAACTGAATTTGGGTTTCACTTTTTAGAAGTTACCGAAAGAAGAGGGGAGCAAGCCAGGGCAAGGCACATTTTAATTATTCCAGAAAACACAACAGCAGCTTTAGATAGAATTAAAATAAAAATAGACTCAGTTTACGAAAAAGTTAAAGCTAGTAAATTAGAATTTTCTGCAGCAGCTTCTCTTTATTCTGATGATAAGGAAAGCAAGTATAATGGAGGCATGATGTTAAACGGACAAAATGTATCTTCACGAACTACTTTTATTCCTACAGATCAATTAGATCCAAAAGTTTTTTTAACTATTGATACCATGAAGGTTGGAACATATTCTGCTCCAGCTTTATTTACAGACGCAAGAGGAAAAACTGGATACAGATTTTTATATTTAAAATCTAAAATACCTCCACATAAAGCAAATTTAGATCAGGATTTACCAAAGATAAAAGATGCTGCTTATGAGGATAAGATAAATAAAACGGTAAGCCAATGGTTTGATAAAAGAAGAAAATCTACTTACGTTAAATTAGATAAAGAATATTACAGCTGTGAGATTTTGAAAGATTGGATTACACAACCAGAAACTGCAAGCAAATAATTTTTTCTTATGGATTATAAATCTGAAGTAGAAGCCATAGATGCGCTAAGCGCTTCTTACCATACCATTAGAAAAGAGATTTCTAAAATAATAGTAGGGCAAGATGATGTTGTAAAATCTGTTTTAATTTCTATTTTCAGTAATGGACATTGCCTTTTAGTAGGTGTGCCAGGTTTAGCTAAAACCTTATTGGTACAAACAGTTGCTAACGTATTAGATCTTTCATTCAACCGCATTCAATTTACGCCAGATTTAATGCCTTCAGATATTATTGGTAGTGAAATTTTAGGTGATGACAGAAACTTTAAATTTATAAAAGGTCCGGTTTTTTCGAATATTATTTTAGCCGATGAAATAAATCGAACTCCGCCTAAAACACAGGCTGCATTATTAGAAGCGATGCAAGAAAAATCTGTTACAGCAGCCGGAGTAACACATGCTTTACCAAATCCTTTTTTTGTTTTAGCAACACAAAACCCAATAGAACAAGAAGGAACATACCCACTTCCAGAAGCTCAGTTAGATCGTTTTATGTTTAACGTGAGTTTAGATTACCCATCTTTTGAAGAAGAGATAAATATTGTAAAGAGTACAACCGGAAACAAAGTAGCAGAATTAAATAGAATATTAACTGCCCAACAGATTGTATATTTTCAGCAGCTGATAAGAAAAATGCCAGTTGCAGATCATGTTTTAGAATATGCAGTTAAATTGGCAGTTAAAACAAGACCTAACTCTGCGTATGCTACAGAAGCGGTAAATAAATATTTATCTTGGGGAGCAGGACCCAGAGCTTCGCAATATTTGGTAATTGGAGCTAAATGCCATGCTGCTATAAGTGGAAAATATTCTCCAGATATTGAAGATGTACAGGCAGTTGCAAAACCAATTTTAAGGCATAGAATTGTAAGAAACTATAAAGCTGAGGCTGAAGGAGTAAATACTGATAAAATTATATCAGATTTATTCTGATATAATTTCCACATCTGCCATAAATTTAGTTTTCTCAGGATCGGCATACATTCCGTAAGCATCAACCAAAACACCTTTAGAGCCATCTGCACAATAAATAGCGTACAATATTGTATTATCATCAGGGTTACTCATTCCTTCAAAACGATGAACTTCTACTATTTTTAATTTATCGGCAGAAAATTCTTTATTATCAGCATTACTGCGGATATTATTTTCTTTAAAATCAAATTCGTAAGTGTAACCGCGTGTTTTTAAATCGTTCATCGCTTCTGAAAGCGTATCGTAATTTCGATCTTGAGGATTAAGTTTCATGATTTGTATTCTATTCAATAACCTAAACAAAATTCATACCTAATCACATTTTATTCTTCAAACACATACATATCTAAAATAATATTCCATTTACTTTCAATATCTTTTTGCCAAACGCGAATGTAATTATACTTATTTATACCTATGCTAGCTTTACCGTTTGTATAAGCTAAATCTCCGCTAAATGCCCTATCAACAAAGTTTGGGAAGCAAATAACAGGTTTACCCATACCGTAAATAAAATCTAAAGCATTTGATTTTCCAATAATGGGCAATTGGTTTGAAAAGTAAATTCTAACATTTGGCGAGTAAAAATCATTTAAACTTTTATTGCCAGATTGATCTAAAGCTTTGCTCAATAATAAATCGGTACTAAAAACAATATCTTCTCTCATCTTAATCTTTTTAGGACCCATTAATTTAGAATATTTATAATCTATTGGATCTAAAAACTGATTTTTTGGTTTAATTAAAGGCTTTTTATGTTCAATGCCAGCATCTAAAACTAATTCCCATTTTTTTCTATTTATTGATTTCCAAATTGATAAATAATGGCCATAAGAAGATTTTTCTTTATTTAAAACGTATAAACCAGAGGTGAAGCCGAGATCTCCATCTTTAGAAATCATTGCAAATTCTGGCTCCCATGATAAATTTTTTATATCAGAGGGATTTTGATTGTAGTATTCTTTTATGTTTTTAGGATTTGGTCTAAAAACAACACCTTTTTCTGAAGCTAATTTTAAAAAGGCTTCAGATAATCCTTCTTTAGAAAGATATTCATTAAAGTATTTCTCTGTTTTTATTAATGATGAAACCGTACCATCATTTTTTTGTGCTATTGCATTACAATAAATAAATATAAAGAGTATAGGGCCGAGTATTTTTTTCATTATTTTTACGTTATTCAAAATTAAAACAACTTATGAAAAAGTTAAATATTACTTTATTATTTATTTTTTTTATAGCATTAAACGTCAAAGCTCAGTATGTACAAGATACAAATGGTAAGCCGGTAATGTCTAAGGATTATACAAACGTTACAGGTTCTCCTTATCTATACGATAGTTGGAGCAATGGTTTTATAACTACAACAAATGGTAAAATATTTAACAATCTTTTTTTAAAATATGATCTTATTGAAGACGTAATATATTTTAAATCTAGTAAAAATGAGCCTTTACTTTTTGTAGAACCTATAAAATCTTTTGAACTAGAATTAAATAATAAAAAAGCAGTTTTTACCAATGGGTTTCCAACAATTGATAATTATACATCTTTGAGCTATTATCAAGTTATTTTTAAGGATGATATGACCAGCTTGTTGATGAAGAATAAAAAATATATTTCAGAAATAAAGCCCTATAATTCTTCTACTACTGAGAAAAAATTTGTTGATAATATTACTTATTATATTTTTAGAAATGGTAAAATGGAAAAGTTTAAACCATCTAAGAAAGAGATTCTTACACTTTTCAGTGATAAAAGCGAACAAATAAACGAATTTATTAAATCTTCAAAAATAGACTTCAAAAATGATGAAGATTTAGCTAAAATTTTTGATTTTTATTACTCTTCAAAATAGATTTTAAAGCAATAAAATTAATTTAGTTTTATGGCTTTAAATAGCTTGAAAATAGCTCTCTTTCAATTATTTTAGCTCCCATTTTTTCTAAATGAACCGAGTGGATTTGGCAATCGATTAGTTTGATGTTTGCGTTTTGGCAAAGCCATATTAAGGCAAGTTTAGAAGTATTACTTTTTTTAGAAAACATAGATTCGCCACAAAAAACCTTGTTAATTAATACTCCATAAAGCCCGCCTACTAAATATTTATCTTCCCAAACTTCTATAGAATGAGCAACACCCAATTCATTTAATTTGATATAGGCATGCTGCATTTCTTTAGTAATCCAAGTTCCATCTTGATTTATTCGTTTAGCATCGGCGCAAGCCATAATAACTTTTTTAAA
Organism: Sphingobacteriales bacterium; assembly: GCA_038237895.1. Classification (GTDB taxonomy): domain Bacteria; phylum Bacteroidota; class Bacteroidia; order Sphingobacteriales; family Sphingobacteriaceae; genus Pseudopedobacter. The sequence goes on from JBBRYE010000082.1 coordinate 6,653, forward strand.
AGCTTTGTTATGAGTAATATTAAACTTTTTGGTATTTATAAGCTGATGCATACTTTTGCTAATTTTTATTTCTGATGGAAACAGCACAAAACGTTCTTTTGGGCTGTACCATAAGATTGGAGAATCTTCATTAAACCAAGGGAATATTCCATTTTGATAAGCCAAAATTAATCTTTCTGGACTAAGATCGCCATCAATGGCTAATAGACCATCCTCTTCAGCAAAATTAGGGTCTGGGAAAATAAGATCTTTGCTAAGTCTAAAAATCATCAGAAATTTTTAATATTGAATTAAACCTTTAAGTTTTTGAGCCGTCTTAAAAGAGTAAGTGATTACAAAAAAGTAAATTGGTTTTTATAGATTTTAGTTTTGGTTTAGAAAGACTTCCATTTTCGGAAGTCTTTTTTATTTTAAGGCTTTTTTATAAGTTTCTAAACATCGCTCTCTCGCTATTTTGTGATCAACAATAGGTTTAGGATAATTAAAAGGATCTGCATATTCTGGCACCCACTTTTTAATATATTTATAATCTTTATCAAACTTTTTAACTTGCTCATAAGGATTAAAAATCCTGAAATATGGAGCTGCATCCACTCCAGATCCTGCCGCCCACTGCCAGCCACCAACGTTACTTGATAATTCATAATCTAATAGTTTTCTAGCAAAATAACGTTCGCCCCAGCGCCAATCTATTAATAAATGCTTTGTTAAAAAACTAGCAACAACCATTCTTATCCTGTTGTGCATAAAGCCAGATTCATTTAGTTGCCTCATGCCTGCATCTACTATAGGGTAACCAGTTTCTCCATCACACCAAGCTTTAAATTCTTGTTCATTATTGCGCCAATCAATTTGATCATATTCTTTTCTGAAGGAAGCGGTTGCGGAGTATGGAAAATGAAATAGAATAGAGAAGTAGAAATCTCTCCAAATTAATTCACTTAACCAAACTTCACTATTCTTTTCTTGGGCAACTTTTACTAAGTCGCGAATGCTTACGGTTCCAAATCTCAGATGAACACTTATCCTAGATGTACCTTCTATTGCAGGGAAATCTCTATCACTACCGTAGTTTTTTAAAATATCTTTAAATTCTTGATCTGGAAATTGTTGATTGCTTTTTTCAAAACCCATTGATTTTAGACTTGGTAAATCATAGGGTTTTACATCAACAAAATTTTTAAAATATTTTTCGGTAGGATAAGGCTTAATGTAAAAATGATTCAATTTTGCGAGCCACTTTCTTTTATAAGGAGTAAAAACCACATAAGGATTGCCATCATCTTTTACAATCTCTGATTTCTCAAATATAACTTGGTCTTTGTAAGTATGAAATGAAATATCATTTTTAGAAAAGTAAGCACTTAATGCTTGGTCTCTTTCAAAAGCATAAGGCTCGTAATCATGATTGGTATATACGGCTTTAACATTATAATCATTTAGGATATCTCCCCAAATTTCTGAAGGATTACCATATTTCACCAATAATGAAGAATTTTGTTTTTGTATTTGAGTTTTAAGTTTTTCTATTTCTTGATAGATAAAAGTAATACGAGCATCATCAACATCTTCTAATTTATCTAGTATTTTTTTATCGAAAATAAAAATTGGTAATACTTTAAGATTACTCTTTAAAGCATGGTATAAACCAGCATTATCATTTAAACGGAGGTCTCTTCTAAACCAAAAAACTGCAATTTCTTCTTTAGCCATAAATATCTTTTAATGCTGCTTTTATTTCTGGAAACTTGAAACGAAACCCAGCCTCTTCTATCTTTTTTGCATCCATTTTAGTGCTTCCTAATACAACAGCACTCATTTCTCCTAAAGCTAATTTAAGTGCAAAAGCCGGTACATTTGGTAGCCAAAGCGGTTTATTTAATTGTTGAGCAATTGCCTTTGTAAGAGATGTGTTTGTTAAGGGATATGGCGAATTCATGTTATAAGCGCCGCTTAGGCTCTCATCTTCTATTCCTTTTAAATACATTTCTGCAACATCATCTAAATGAATCCAAGAAATCCATTGTTTTCCATTACCTAGCGGGGCACCAAATCCAAATTTTACAGGTGCAGCAATTTTTTGAAGTGCACCACTATCTTTATCTAGGATAACTCCAGTTCTAAACTTTGCTATGCGTAAGTCAAATTGATTTCCTTCATCAACTGCATTTTCCCACAAAACGCAACAATTTGCTAAAAAATCGTTCGCTGGCAAATCTTTTTCAGTCATTAAATCATTTCCTCTATCGCTATAATAACCTGCCGCAGATGCAGAAATCACCTCTTTCACTTGATTTTTCTTTTTTTTTCATCAATTGATAAATCAATCTGATGGTTTCTGTCCGGCTTTTTATTAATTCATCTTTTCGCTCATCCGTCCATCTTTTATCAGCAATTCCCGCACCTGCCAAATGCACAACTGTATCAACTCCGTTTAAACAATTGGAATCAATTTGCTGCTTGTACACATCCCACTTGTAGGTTTTAACTTTTGCATTAAATTTTTCTGTGCGACTGATGTGAACAACCTCGTGACCTTTATTGAGTAGTAAATCTGTTAAGGCTTGTCCAACAGTTCCGCTAGCGCCAGTAATTAATACCTTTTTTTTCATTATTTAAATTAACCTTTTAATTGAATATTAGTTTGGCAGATTATTTAATTGTAATTATTTAAAATTCTTTTAAAAAAAATGATAAATATTAGATGTGATGAATTTCAATTTTTACGCCAACAATATCACAATAAATTAAATTGAAATTTTTAGAATGAGATTATTAATTAAGATGGAAATTTTAAAATTGTTAAAGATAATTTATTTCTAATAAAACAATTATTTAAACAACTAATAATCAATGGATTATTAGTTGTTTAAATTTCAGTAATTCCTTGTTGTCTGTAACTTTAAATCGTTATTCTACGTAAAAATACCCAATACTTTTTACACCTGTTTCGTCATATTAATTAATTAGGGATAATTATGAAATGTGTTTTCACATACATTTTCATTTTTTTAGGAGTTTTGGCATGTAATGCACAGCAAAAGGCTATGTATACGCAATACATGTTTAATACCCTAGCTATAAACCCTGCTTACTCTTGCCTTGATGAATCTTTAACAATTACTGCATTAAGCAGACATCAATGGGTGGGATTTAAAGGTGCGCCTAATACGCAAACGCTATCCATACATACACCAATCGGCGAAAGCAACACTTTTATTGGGGCCATTTTAGTTAATGATCAGATAGGGGAAGTGATAAGAGAAACAGGAGGAGATTTGAGTATTTCGCAAAGAGTGCCCATTGGTATAGATTCTTATTTAGCAGTAGGAGTTAATGTGGGTTCTAGTAGTTTTGGAGCACAATATTCTAACAATTATAAATATAGTCCGGCTTCTGCCTCAGACCCTGTTTTTGAGGATCAAAATAGTATGAGAATTAATTTAGGTTTTGGAGCCATGCTTTTTTCTGATAAATATTATATTGGGATATCTTCTCCACATTTTTTTTATAGGGACATCACATCATTAACTAAGGCTGCAGCCAATACCGCTTACCGTCCGCATTATCTTTTACAGGCTGGTTATCTTTTGCAAATGAGTGAGGGCATAAAATTTAAACCTAATTTTTTGGTTAAATATGTAAATGGCTCGCCGATACAATTTGATTTGAATGCAAGTTTTTTATTAAACGAAAGATTTTGGCTTGGTGCTTCTTACCGTAGTTTAGACTCTTTTGATGCGGTAGCTTCTATATTTATTACTCCAGATTTACAGCTGGGTTATTCTTACGATTTTACTAACACGGCTTTAGCAAAAGTACAAAAAGGATCACATGAAATTTCTTTACAGTTTAGGTTGCCTGTGAGAGGGAGAGACCACAATGCTTGTTATTTTTAGATTATATGATTACACAGATTAAAAGATTTCACAGATTTGGGTTTCATGATTTCACAGATTTGATTAGGTGATTTTAAATTATTTGGGCGTTTTTACACGCTTTTCACTGTATCTTTTTTTCTGAAAAAGAAAAAAAGGATGCCGTTTCAATCGTTAACGCAAAAAAACTTAATAATAATAATAATAAACTTCGTTATGCTGAACGAATTTAAACATCTCACAAATAGGCGTAAAATATAGAATGCAGACATTGCATGTGAGATGTCTCGTTAGCTCGACATGACGGTGAGTAGGAGAAAATTAGATGCGTAAATAATAATTTCTTAAGGGTTGTTTTTGCATTAGGGATAGCAGTGGCAGCTTTTTTGTTTTTCACAAAAAACTACAACGAATAGCCCCACCCCTTGCGAAGCTTGGGGTAATGCCCAAATTATTTTATTTCTTTTTGCTAATATCTTTTTTATCAATTTTTGTAAAACGATAGCTTAGAGAAACCAAAAAATTTCTTGTTTGCTGCACTGAGTAGCTTTCTTGATAAAAATTAGGACCTTCTGTAATACTTGTGATATTTTTTTGAGTAAATGGATCTACCGCAGTTAATCTTAAACCTATTTTATTTTTAAGTAGATTTTGTTTAAAACCAAATTGAGTCTCTATTGAGCCATTAGATGTGCCTTGAGCTGCTGTATTTTTAAAGTAATTTAAATTGGCTTCAAACGCAGCAGATTTTTTTAAAGAATAATTAATACCCACATTAGATTTAATGCTGTAACCATCTCTGTTATAACTTGTATTTAATGCCGAGCTATAACCAATTTTGCTAATAGAAAAGCCAACGTTAAAGGTTTGTTTTTTGCTTACACTATAATTACCAAAAACGTTAAAGGTGATTGCCGAACTATTGGCTAAATTTTGATAAGTGGTGATAGATGAAGCATCGGCACTTACGGTTTTTATTCTTTCGATGATTTTATTTGATAAAGAATAGCTAAACCGTGGTGAGATTGACCATCTATCTGTAAACATACTAAGATTTAGACTATACTGATCTGTAAATGATGGGATTAAGTTAGGGTTTCCATATTTTAAATTTTGAGGGTCTGAATTATCAATGATTGGGTTTAAAGCGTTTTCTCTTGGGCGAGAAACCCTTCTACCATAACTAAGCCCTATGCTGTATTTATTTGCAAAAGAACGATTTATGGATGCACTTGGGAAAAGGCTTATATAAGGATTGATACTAAGATTGGAAGCACTTTCTTGTTTAAAAGATACTTGAGTTACTTCTGCCCTGTTCCCAAACCTAAAACTCCAGTTTTTAACTTTAAAACGATAGGATAAATAACCTGAATAAATGTTTTGATTAAACTTAAACTTGTTGGTTAACGATGGGTTAAAAACAAAATCGTTTAAGGTATAATCAAATGTTTTTGCTGCCTGGCTTTGGTCAGAAATATTAAAAGCACCTTTTACACCAGCTTCTATCTTACTATTTAAAAAGTTAAATCCTTTACTGTAATCGGCATTAATTTCAATATTATCTCCAAAATCCTGGTTATCGTTATTCTGCAAACTTGGGTTTGTAGTTCTTGGAGATCCGTTTGGATTTAACAAGTAACGGGTATATTCTCTATTACTGTTAGAAGAATTTTTTTGATAGTTTAAACCAACAGTATATTGAGATTTATCTTTTTTTGTAAGTGTATAATCTAAATCTGCCACAAGATTTAGATTGTTGCCGTTAGTTAAATTGTTTTGCCGGCGTAAATATTGCGCTGTCTGACTATCATTTAAAAAAAGATTATTTGATAATGATTGATTATCGTCATTATTAAATCCTCCTCTTAAAGAAAACTTTAAATTTTGGGCCGAATCTATTTGATATGTACCACCAAATCTGCTATCAAATCCGTTAGATAACCTGTTATTATTATTGTCTTGATTATTATAAGTGGTATCGGTAAAAATATTTGTTTTGTTAGAATTTCCGTCGTAAAGCCTAACTCCATGATTAAAGCCTACGTTGGCAGAAAAAGAAAATTTTGGGTTCTTTTTAGATAAAAATATACCTCCATTATAATTTCCCATGGTTCCAACTCTAGAAGTTACATTACCTGTTAGCCCTAATTTTTTTCCTTTTTTCATCACTACATTGATGATTCCATCACCATCTGCATCAAATTTTGAAGAGGGGTCTGTAATTACTTCTATGCTTTCTATTGCATCAGAAGGTAAAATGCTTAACAAATCGCCTATGCTATTTGCATTATAATCTGATGGCTTACCATCAACAAAAATCCTTGTGTTTCTTTTCCCAGCAATGGTTGGTTTTCCATCAATATCTACTGTTACTAAAGGAACATTCTTTAAAATATCAGTTGCTACGCTACCTTCAGAAAAAATGCTTTGATCTACATTGTAAACAATTTTATCGTCTTGCATTTCTATAACTGGCTTTTTATATTCTATCACCACTTCGTTTAGCATTTTGCTATCAGCATCTAAAGGAATATCGCCTAAGTTGATTGTATATCTTGTATCTTCTAATAAAATTTTAGAAATAGTTTTAGTTTGATAACCAACAAAAGAAAACTTGATGGTATAAGTAGATAAACTTAGATTTTTGATTGCGAAATTTCCATTAGCATCTGTTTGGAAAGTTTTTGCAGTAGTACTATCTGCACCACCATAAAGGAAAATATTTACAAACGGTACGGATTCTTTATGGGATAAATCAACCACTTTTCCGCTTAAACTTCCAGGATTAATTTGTGCAATAGTTGTTTTTACACTGCATATCAGTAATATAAAAAGAACATTTTTTAGGTAGGTAATGGATTTAATCAAAGCAAACAATAATAATAAAAAAAAGTCTTAACGTATGGGTTAAGACTTAAAAAAATTGAATTGGTTTAAAAACCAGGATCATCTTCTGGCTGGCCAGATTTTTTCTGTTGTTTTTTAGTATCGGTATTGGTTTGTCCAAAACGATAGCTAAATGTTAAACTATAAACGCGGCCTTGTCTTCTTCTTTCCCAATCTTGTAAAAAGATGCCATTATCTGTTGTAAAACCATATTTTCTACCATTAAAAATATCTCTTATGTTTGCAGAAATACTTGCTTTGTTTTTTAGAATATCTTGTTTTAAACCAGCATCTACACTTAATATTTCTTTAAAAGTACCTTGTGCTAATACACGTGGAGCGGTATAAAAAGCACTGATTTGTGTTGATAGCGTTTTAGAAAAAGTGTAATTAGTTGTTAAATTTCCGTTATAACTAAAACCAGAATTATCATTTATTCCTAAATTTGCTTGTCCTTTAAAATAAGTTTGGAAAAAATTTAAATTTCCGGTCACATTAAATTTCTTAGAAATATCTGCCCTGCTAATTAACTCTAAACCAACGGATTGATTTCTTGATAAATTATAATATCTAGAAACAGTTCCGCCCAGTTCATCAGGATTGTTATCTCTTAAGCTTTGTACAACATCATTAACCTGTCTAAAATATAAAGAGGAAGTAAAAGTTACTGTTGGCCAAAATTTAGCATAGCTAAACTCGAAAGAATGAATATCCTCTGGTTTTAAGTTTGGATTACCAATTCTGATATTATAACGATCAGACCGGTCTGGGAACGGATTGGTTTGATAACCTCTTGGTCTGTTTACTCTTCTAGAATAGCTTAGCTGTAATTGATTATTTTCTTTAAATTTTTGAGTTAAAAAAATACTTGGGTAAACCCTTAAATAATCTAATTTACTTGGTGTAATTACAGTTTGTCCGTTAAAATCTAAGCCAGTAATTTTAGTGTTTAAGTAAGCTTGTTCTGTACGTAAACCAAACTGAAACCCAAATTTTTTAGTTAATTGGTTTTGATAATTGGCATAAATTGCATGTACAATATCATCCAGTTCAAAAAGATTACTTTGCGTATTATCTTTACTGTAATTTAAAGTATTGGTGATTAAGGTATCAGAATATTGATTTTCATTATTGTATTTTAATGTGCTTCTGTAGCCGGCTTCTAGTTTACTATCTTTTTTTAATGGAAGTGTATAATCTAGCTGGATATTGTAACTGTTAGTACCATTTGTAATATCATTTCTTCTATTTGATGATATTCTATTTTTAGAAACAGAGCCATTACTGCTAAAAAAATCCTGTATAATTCTGGCAGTTTGATTTTCGCTACCGTTACCGTAAGAAAAATTACCAGTAATTTCTTCTTTGGGTTTTTTAAATTTATGAGAGAAATCTAAATTAAGATCATAGCCAAATTGGTTTTGCTTTTCTGCATTTAAGCCGGTACCATAATCTACTAAATTATTGCTGGCACTTAAAAACTGCTGACTTAAATCGTCTTGATCTAGATCATTTCCAAAAGAGAAATTACCAGCTAAAGCAACCGAAGTTTTTTCTGAAAAATATCTTTCGGCACCTATTTTAAAAGTATGATTTTGTCCACTTCTGTTTGATAATTGGCTAGAATAAGAAAAAGGAGCAAAGCTGGCTTGTGGGTTTAAAAATATAGTATTTGTACTTCCAGAACCTGGTCTGTTTTCGTCTCTATAACTGTAATTACCAGAAAGATTCCATTTTTGATCTCTGTAATTTAAACTTCCATTGCCATTATAATTATTAAATCTACCGGCAGTTAGCGCAATATTTCCGTTAAAGCCTATTTTTTGATTTTTCTTTAGTACGATGTTGATAATGCCTGATTGTCCTTCAGCATCATATTTAGAAGAAGGATTTGTTATTAATTCCACCCTTTCTATTGCGCTGGCTGGTAATGATTGTAAAATAGCCGTAATGTTGCCACCACCAAAAGTTGAAGGCTTGCCATCTATCAAAACCCTAACACTATTTGTACCTCTTAAACTTATATTTCCATCTAAATCTACCTGTACAGAAGGTACAGTTGCCAATAAATCTGTTGCAGAACCACCTTGGCTAACAATGCTTTGATCGGTATTAAAAACTTTCCTATCTATGCCAAGCTCTATAACATTTTTTTTGCCAGTAACTACTACTTCGTTTAATAAAGCACCTTTTCCTTTATCTAACTTTATAGTTCCAAGATTAAAACTTTTTGGATCTGTACTAATCACGATACTTTTAGAAAAAGGAGTGTAACCTACAAAACTAATTTTTAAGATATAACCACCTTGCTCAACTTTGGTAAAAGCGAAATTCCCATTTAAGTCGGTTTGGCCACCTTTTACAGGTTTATTTTCTAGATTTAATAAATTAACAGTTGCAAAACTAATTGCAGCACCATCTTTACCATCAACGGCTCTTCCATTCACAGTAATTTCTTGAGCAAAAGAGACAATGTAAAATAATGACAATAAAAAGGTTAATAAGCTATTTTTCATGATTAATTTTAATTCTTACAATTAGGTTTCACAACCACAAAATTGGTTCGCTGTTTTATATATTACAGCATAGTAACCACTTTATTACAGATAAAAATGAATTACGACCTACAAATAATCCAAAAAGGATTTGATTATAAAGACTATAGAGATTTTATAGACTCCCAACTTTTAGAACATAAGACAACCGGAAACGATGTTGCTACTGAGCTAATCAATTATACCCGATTAAACGTTCAGCGTATGAAGAGGCTAGATAAAACAGCTCAAATCAATACTGAAATAATTGAAAGATTAAACCTTATAAAACAACATTATACCTTTTTAATCATTACAGAAGGCTGGTGTGGAGACGCCTCACAAACAGTCCCCGTTATCAATAAAATAGCTGAATTATCTGATGGTA
>JBBRYE010000083.1:0-16098 GCA_038237895.1 Sphingobacteriales bacterium
ATAACGGAACTTTGATGGCTATTTTAAGTTTTCCTGTTATTATTCCTTTGTTAATGTTGATTATTAAATTATCCAAAAACGCAATGGATGGTTTAGATAGGTCTGTTTCATTAGATGAAATTGGAGTTTTATGTGCAATAAACGCAATTGTAATCGTTATTTCTTTATTACTATTTCCTTACCTTTGGCGAGATTAAATTTTAGACCATGATGTATAAAAGCTGGTGGAAAATACTGGCATCCGTATTTGTTCTTTACACCGTTGTTGGTGGCTTATTAATTAAGGTTCCTACTTTACCAATCCTCCACGAATCTATCCGAAATCTCTATTTTCATGTGCCCATGTGGTTTGCAATGATTGTGATTTACACAGTTTCTGTGGTTTATAGCATAAAACATTTAATTTCTAATAACGAAAAACATGATTTAATAGCTGTAGAATCTATAAATGTTGGTCTCATTTTTGGCTTTGTAGGTTTAACATCTGGAATGATTTGGGCTAAGTTTACATGGGGAGATTACTGGCCAAACGATCCAAAACTGAATAGTGCGGCAATATCTACATTAATGTATTTAGCGTATGTGGTTTTAAGAGGTTCTATTGATGAAGAGCAAAAGAGAGCAAAAATTTCTGCTGTTTATAACATATTTGCTTACCCAATTATGGTGGTTTTACTATTTGTTTTACCGCGTTTAACCGATTCATTACATCCCGGTAATGGAGGAAACCCAGGTTTTGGGACATATGACTTAGATAGCAATATGAGATTGGTGTTTTATCCTGCTGTTTTAGGTTGGATATTAATCTCAGTTTGGATCATGACTATCAGATATAGAATAAGAATTTTAGAGAATAAAAATAATCAAATCAACTAATGAAAAAATTTATTTCTTTTTTAAGTATGATGTTTATTTCGGCAATACTTTTTGCACAGGATAGCAAAGTAGAAATGGCAGATGAGTTAAGAAACTCCGGCAAAATCTATGTGGTTGTAACTGTAATGTTATTGCTCTTTTTGGCATTTATAATTTATCTTTTCACAATAGATAAAAGATTAAAAAAAATTGAAAAAGTAAAATAGTCTAAAAACAATGTTTAAATAAAATAAAGCTATTTTTTATAGTATTATTAGAGGTGTAGATAAAACACTAACGTATTTTTGATTTGTTTTTATGATTTTTTTTACGTCAAATTTGCAATAAATTTAAATCCATATAAATTAAAAAAAAGAGTTATGGCCAATAATAATCATCTTATCCTTAGTGAAGAACCCCATTTTTACGACGATGTTTGCCAGTATGTAGATCAGGCAGCAAAATATACAGATCACGATAAAGGTTTATTAAATCAGATAAAAGCATGTAATAGTGTTTATCGTTTTCAATTTCCTATCAGAAGAGGAAATAGTTTCGAAATTATCCATGCTTGGCGAGTGGAACATTCTCACCACATGTCGCCAACAAAAGGCGGTATCCGCTACAGCGAAATGGTTAACGAAGATGAAGTTATGGCTTTGGCCGCTTTAATGACCTATAAGTGCGCTATTGTAAATGTTCCGTTTGGAGGTGCAAAAGGCGGTATTAAAATTAATCCAAAAGATTACACACTAGCCGAGTTAGAAACAATTACTCGTAGATACACTGTAGAATTGATTAAGAAAAATTTTATAGGTCCTGGGATTGATGTTCCTGCACCAGATTATGGCTCTGGAGAAAGAGAAATGTCTTGGATTGCTGATACCTATTTAACCATGAACCCAGGTTCTTTAGACGCTTTAGCTTGTGTTACGGGTAAACCTATTGCATTACACGGTATTGCTGGCAGAAGAGAAGCAACAGGCCGTGGTGTGGCTTATGCAATAAGAGAATGTGTTTCTGTAGCTGATGATATGAAAGCTTTAGGCCTTTCGGCAGGGCTAGATGGAAAAAGAGTAATTGTACAAGGTTTAGGAAACGTTGGCTATCATTCGGCAAAATATTTAATAGAATTTGGGGCTATAGTTGTTGGTTTCTGCGAATTTGAGGGAGCTATTTATAATAAAAATGGTTTTGATTTAGATGAAGTTTTTAATCATAGAAAACAAACAGGTTCTATTTTAGGCTTTAGTAAATCGCAACTTGATTTTAATAATTCTGCAGAAGGTTTAGAACAAGAGTGTGATATTTTAGTTCCTGCTGCATTAGAAAATCAAATTACAGAAAAAAATATTGGAAAAATTAAAGCAAAAATTATAGCCGAAGGAGCAAATGGCCCTACTACTCCAGCTGCTGCTGCTGCATTTATTGAAAATGGTGGGATTATTATTCCAGATATGTACGCCAATGCTGGTGGTGTTACCGTTTCTTATTTTGAATGGTTAAAAAATCTTTCTCACGTAGCTTTTGGACGTATTGGACGCAGATATGATGAAAATGAGAACATCAATATCATGAACCTTATAGAAAAAACAACCGGAACCACACTCACTAACGAACAGCGATTAATGGTTTCTAAAGGTGCTTCAGAATTAGAATTAGTAAACTCTGGCTTAGAAGATACCATGATTCGTTCTTATCATGAAATTAGGGATATAAAATTGAAGAAAAATACGGGTAGCTTAAGAACCGCTGCATTTGTTGGCGCAATTGATAAAATTGCTGTTTCTTATATGAATATGGGTATTTGGCCTTAGTGGTTTTTAGATAATTTGTAAAAAGGAGAATGCAGCAATGTCTTCTCCTTTTTTAGTTTAAATTTCAAATAATTCTTTAAGTGTTTTTATAGGAATAAACATTTTTCCACTATCAGGTAATTTTATAAAATCGTATTTTTTATAAAATAATTCGGCTTCGATATCAATTGGATCCACTACTACGGCAAATGAACCAATCTCTTTAGAAATATTGAAACATCTTTTTAAAGCATCAATCAATAGAATTTTTCCAATTCCTTTTCCCTGAGATTTTTTATCAATAGCTAATCTACCTAATAAAGTAGTTGGAATCGAGGAATAAGACGGTGGAAGTTTTTTTCGGATTTGTTCTGAAAAGCTATCTAGTGGAATTGAATTATTTGATAGCGTATAATATCCTTCAATTTTCTGTATTTCATTTTCTACCAAAACGAAACAAACGGCAAGTCTTCTTTTAAGATCTTGACTAGCTTGAAATTTTAAATAATTATTTAAAAGAATTTTTCCACAGTCAAATTCCTCTTTGTGATGTTTTTTATCAAGTAATTCTATCATTAATTAGATGATGATATAAAAGCATTATAATCCTCAACTGCCTTTATTAGAGTTGAAGATGGCTTTTTTGAATTTGTGATAGCGTCAAAAAATATCTTACTGTCTTTCTCTGAAGATATAATTTTTTCTCTTTCACTAATTATTTCTTTTGCTTTTTCTTGAAGAGTAACTACTACAAAATCAGTCAGATTTCTATAACCACCCAAAAGGGCAGCTCGCTCAAAAAATTGCTTTTGTTCTTTTGGGAGGCGAGCATCAAATCTTGCTTGCTCCTTAACGTTTGTTTTCATCGCTTAAAATTTAAATCTAATGTACGGAAATATTCTGTACAATATATTTTAGTTTTAAAAATTGTTTAAATCAATTCAATGAGATAAATTAAATGCATAAATCGTTTCAAATAAAAACTAAATTCAATTCTACAATTCTCATGCTTTTAGCTATTTTTAGCCAATTTTTAAAAACAGTATAAAAAGGCTTAATATTAATCAAAAATGAAGGTTTTAAAATTTGGCGGTACATCAGTTGGCAGTCCTGAGCGGATGAAAAAACTGTTGGACATTTTAAACGCCAACGAAAGGCAAATTGTAGTTTTATCGGCGGTTTCCGGCACTACAAATAGTTTAGTGGAAATTGGACAAGCTTACTTAACGTCTGATAAACCAAAGGCCACCCTTTTAATAAAAGTTTTAAAAGATAAATACGAGCTTTTTATCACCGAACTTTTTGCTGAAAAGGAATTTTTAGATGAAGCGAAAGAAGTTATCGATTATCATTTTGATTTACTTTATTCTTTTGCTAACGATTTATTTACCCAGATTGAAGATAAGATAATTGTTGCTCAAGGCGAGTTGCTATCAACCACTTTATATCACGTTTATCTAAAGGAAATTGGAGTTCCGTCTGTACTTTTGCCAGCATTAGATTTTATGAAAATTGATGCTGATAATGAGCCAATTGTAGATTATATTACCGAACAATTGACACCTTTATTAGAAGCTTCGCCAAAAAATAATTTGTTTATTACCCAAGGTTATATCTGTAGAAATTCTTTTGGCGAGATTGATAATTTACGTCGCGGAGGTAGTGATTATACTGCTTCATTAATTGGTGCAGGAATTAAAGCAGAAGAAGTTCAAATTTGGACAGATATTGACGGAATGCACAATAACGACCCACGTATTGTTAAAGGAACAAAACCAATTTCGCACCTTTCTTTTGATGAGGCTGCTGAGTTGGCTTATTTTGGAGCTAAAATTCTCCATCCACAATCGGTTTTTCCTGCTCAAAAATATAAAATCCCAGTCAGATTATTAAATACAATGGAGCCTTCTGCTTTCGGTACTTTAATATCGAGCGAAAGCGAAACCGGAAAAATTAAATCTATTGCGGCTAAAGACGGCATCACGGCCATTAAAATACAGAGCAGCAGAATGTTATTGGCTTATGGTTTTTTACGTCGCGTTTTTGAGGTTTTTGAAAGGTATAAAACACCAATAGATATGATTACCACATCAGAAGTCGCAGTTTCTGTAACCATTGATGATACCAAATATTTGGGAGAAATAACCAAAGATTTAAGCGATTTTGGAATTGTAGAAGTGGATGTTAACCAAACTATTGTTTGTGTAGTTGGCGATTTATCTGCAAGTTCACATGGTTTTGGTTCACGAATTTTAGAATCTATTAAACATATTCCTTTAAGGATGATTTCTTATGGTGGTAGCGAGCATAATCTTTCTTTCTTGATTAAAGGTGATGATAAAACGGAAACATTAAGAAGTTTACATAACCGTTTATTTGATTAACGATGAAAAAAATGTTTAATGAGCGACTTGTTTCCTCATTTGAAAATAAAGAAACGCCATTTTATTATTACGATTTAAAGCTTTTAAATCAAACTTTAAGTGAATGTAAATCAGCTGCTGATTCACATCATTTTCATGTTCATTTCGCTTTAAAATCTAATTTTAATGACAAGGTTTTATCTGCTGTTAAAGCCAAAGGTTTTGGTGCCGATTGTGTAAGCGGGGGAGAAGTGAAAAAAGCAATTGAGATTGGTTTTGATAAAAAACAAATTGTTTTTGCTGGAGTCGGAAAATCTGATGCAGAAATAAATTTTGCGTTGGATAATAATATTTTCGCCTTTAATGTAGAATCTGTTCAAGAATTAGAAGTTATTGATGAATTGGCTGGTGCCAAAAATAAAAAAGCTTCAGTTGCCATCCGGATTAATCCTAATGTTGATGCGCATACACATCATTACATTACCACCGGTTTAGACGAAAATAAATTTGGAATTAACTCTTGGGATTTGCCTTTGGTTTCTGAAACCTTAAAAAAATGTAAAAATCTAGAATTTTTAGGTATTCATTTTCATGTGGGTTCTCAAATAATGGATATGAACGTTTTCAAAAGTCTTTGCGTTAAGGTAAACGAAATGCAACAATGGTTTGAAGAGCGTGGAATGCCAGTAAAAATTTTAAATGTTGGCGGTGGTTTAGGTGTAGATTATCAAAATCCAGATGAAAATGCCATTCCAGATTTTAAAAGTTACTTCAAGATTTTTGCCGATTTCTTAAACATCAAGGCTCATCAGGAAGTACATTTTGAATTGGGAAGAGCGTTGGTTGCGCAGTGTAGTAGCTTAATTTCTAAGGTTTTATATATCAAAAATGGAATTAAAAAGAATTTTGTAATTATAGATGCCGGTATGACAGAGTTAATGCGACCAGCTTTATACCAAGCTTATCATCAGATTGAAAATATTTCTAAGTTAAAAGTAGAAAGTCAAAATTCAAAAGATGCAGAGTCTCACATCTCACATCTCAATTCTCACATATCTTATGATGTAGTAGGCCCAATTTGCGAATCTTCCGACTGTTTTGGCAAAGAGATAGAAATGCCAGAAACAAAACGTGGAGATTTAATAGCTTTGCGTACAGCAGGTGCTTATGGAGAAGTAATGGCCTCAGCATATAATTTAAGGCCCGCAATCAGACATGTTTATTCAGAAGAATAGAAAACTTCATATTTTAATTGTTGCACCATTTAAAATCCCAGCTTTATTATACGGAGGAACAGAGCGTGTAATTTGGGATTTAGGGAAATGTTTGCAAAACTTAGGTCATCAGATAACATATTTGGTTGTGGCTGGGTCTAGTTGCCCGTTTGCAAATGTTCTTTTCTATGACGCTAATAAAAGCTTAAATCAGCAAATACCAGATGATGTTGATTTAATTCATTTTCAATTTTCTCCGAATGAGGAAATAAAAAAACCTTATTTAGTCACAATTCATGGTAATATTCCTTTTGGGATGGTTTTGGATAAACAATGTGTTTTTGTCAGTAAAAACCATGCTGAAAGACATGGCTCCAATCAATTTGTTTACAACGGATTAGATTGGGACAATTATCCTAAGGTAGATTTAAAATCTAAAAGAAATAGTTTTCATTTTTTGGCAAATGCTGCCTGGAAGATTAAAAATTTAAAAGGTGCTTTAGAATTAACAAAGGAAGCAAATCAAAAAATAGTCGTTTTAGGCGGACATCGCTTTAATTTTAGAATGGGTTGGCGTTTTACTTTTGATACTCATGTGAGTTTTAAAGGAATGGTAGATAATCAAAGCAAAGCTAAACATCTGAATAAATCTAAAGGCTTAATTTTTCCTGTTTTATGGGATGAGCCTTTTGGTTTAGCTGTAATTGAAAGTTTATATTTCGGTTGCCCTGTGTTTGCAACCCCTTATGGTGCACTGCCAGAATTATTAAATAATAAAGTTGGCCTTCTATCTAACAAAAAATCTGTTTTGATTGAGGCTTTAAAAATCTCAGATCATTTTAATAAAAAATCTTGTCATGAATATGCTCAAGAGCAATTTTCTGCTATGAAAATGACAAAAGATTATCTAAAAATTTATGATCAGGTAATGAATGGAGAAGTTTTAAATGAGCGTCACCCTACTTTATTAAAGAAACAAGAAGAGAAGTATTTGCCTTTTAAATAAGGCTACTCCCCATCAAAAAACTCATATAATTCTCCAAAATAACTGGTATTCCATCCATCCACAAATTCATCATAAACATCATCAGGAATATTAGTATGTTGTAATTCTACAGAAGAAGAAGTTTTACTTTTGCCTTCATGAATTTTTATAGTTACGACTGACGGTTCATCCTGACCTTCAAAATACCATTGTTGAACTATTTTTTTCCCTTCTACAAACTCTAGATTTTTACCGACTACATCACCATCAAACAAAGAAAATTCTGATTCTGCCTCAGTACTCATTTCTGCCTCTGCACCACTCCATAATTTAATACTTAATGGAATTGTTAATGCTAAATAAATTTCTTCGGTAGGAGCATGGATGGTATAATATTTTTTAAAATCTTTCATTTTGTTTGAGTTTTAGGTATTAAGTTTTAGGTAGTAAGTGAAAAATAAAAAGTGCAGAATATTTAAATAAAAAAAGCATCCAAAATTAATCTGAATGCTCAAAATTACATTATTTAAGCTTAAGGCAAAAAGCTGAGTGCAACATTTTAAATTAAAATTATGTGCGTTAGCATTTGGCTTTAAGCCATTTTTTAGCTTTTCTTAGCGGTTACTAAAACCACAACACCTGCTACTAAAATTATCCCACCAGCATAAGGCGGCCAATTAACTGTTTCTTGTCTATCAGCCGAAATTTGTATTGGTCCAGCATCTACCACTTTTTCTTTTTTAGTGTAAGAGAAACCTCCCCAAATTAACATTGCTATTCCCACAACGATTAAAATAATTCCTACTGTTTTGTTCATGATAATTTGTTTTAGTTTAACATCATGATTAAGTCAAACACTATACCACTAAATTGTTATTAAAAATTGCTATGATTTTTCAAAAACGGTAGCCTAGTAAAAGTTTAGCCCCATAATTAACATCAGTGCCTAGTTCTATTGAGGTAAATATCTTTTTATATTTTACGAAATAACTAGCCACAACACAACCACCTTTTTTATTTATTTCTGAAGAACCTCTCCCAATGTTTCTATAACTATTGTTAAAATTGAAAGTATTTCCAAAAAAAAATCTAAATGATATTTCTAGATCTTTAATATCAAATGCTTCTCTTTTTATTACCTCCGTAGATAGACCTGTTGTTAAAAAATTTCTTTGGTTAGTAACATAAATTCTTACTGGAGAATCAGAAATATTGCTTTTGTAAAGATCAGAACGATAGTCTGCATAATCTCCATTTTCAATTGAAAATGCACTTTCCCAATTTATAAACCTAAAAGTTGTTTTTCCGTTATCAGAAATAGCATGATAACCTAAAGTAGTTCTGATACCAATATTATTGAGGTTTTTATTGAAATTAGCTATTGGTTTGCTATTTGGATAATTGTTGGTTTTTGTAATCGAATCTTTATAGACAGCCTTTCCAAAACTTCCAAATAATCCATACCCAAAATTAATGTTCTTAAAACTATGACCTCTACTAATATTTAGATTACCCATATAAAAATTTAAGTGACCATTTGTTGATGTTGCTGTTTGATAACCGCCTGAAATATAGATTTTTGATGAAGAGGAATCTTGATAAAAAGGTCTAGGAATATATCCAATATTATTTTGACCGGTTACTGGTGGTGTAATATATCTAGTACAAGAAGTTACAAATAAAATGGTCAAAATTGAAAACGTAGTTAAGTAGACTTTCATTATGACTTTATACGCTTAAATGATTACTAATGCTACATTAAGTTTTTGTTAACTAAAAGCATTCTCTCCAGTAATATCCATTCCGGTAATTAGCAAATGAATATCATGAGTTCCTTCATAAGTGATTACAGATTCTAAATTCATCATGTGGCGCATAATTGGATATTCACCTGTAATGCCCATTCCTCCTAACATTTGTCTTGCTTCTCTTGCAATAGTTATAGCAGTTTCAACAGAATTTCTTTTTGCCATAGATATTTGAGCTGGAGTTGCTCTGTCTTCATTTTTTAAAATGCCTAATCGCCATGCCAATAATTGTCCTTTGGTGATTTCCGTAATCATTTCTGCCAATTTTTTTTGTTGAAGTTGGAAAGCTGCAATGGGTTTTCCAAATTGTTCTCGTTCTTTGGTGTAACGCAATGCCGTATCATAACAATCCATTGCTGCACCCAAAGCGCCCCAAGCAATTCCAAATCTGGCTTGATTTAAACAACTTAGTGGACCTTTTAATCCCTTTACATTGGGTAAAATATTTTCTTTAGGGATGATCATATTGTCAAAAACTAATTCGCCGGTTGCAGATGCTCTTAACGACCATTTGTTATGGGTTTCTGGTGTGGTAAAACCTTCCATGCCTCTTTCAACAATAACACCTCTCACAATTCCTACTTCATCTTTTGCCCAAACAACCGCAATATCTGCAAACGGAGCATTAGAAATCCACATTTTTGCGCCGTTTAAAATAAAATTATTTCCGTCTTTTTTGATGTTGGTTGTCATACCCGCCGGGTCGGAACCGTGGTTGGGTTCTGTTAAGCCAAAGCAGCCCATTAATTCTCCTGTAGCTAATTTTGGAAGATATTTTAGGCGTTGCTCTTCAGAACCAAAAGCATAAATTGGATACATTACTAAAGAACCTTGTACAGATGCGGCCGAACGAATGCCAGAATCGCCACGTTCAATTTCCTGCATAATAATACCATAAGAAATATAATCTAAACCAGCACCACCATATTTTGTAGGAATAGTTGGACCAAAAGCACCAATTTCTCCCAATCCTTTAATTAAGTGTTTAGGGAATTCTGCATTTTGAGCGTAACTTTCAATCACAGGAGAAACCTCTGCTTTTACCCAATCCCTAACCGATTTTCTAATCAGTTTCTGTTCTTCAGTTAATAATTCATCCATTAAATAATAATCTGGATGTTGGTATAAATCTTTTTTATTAGATTTTTGAATTGGTAATTGGCTCATGATTTTTATAAAACTTAAAATTGAGTTCGATATTTTACGTTAACGGTTGTAGTGGCATCCTTTTTTGCTTTTACCGCAAAAGATACATCCGCAAGTTGGCAGAGTTTAAAACGCATTAATTTATTTTATATAATAGGTTATTATCTTTAAAAATAAGCTTAAAAACCAATCTTAACAAATTAAATATAACAAATCGAAAACCTTTATTTTGATTTACATTCAATTACCATCATATTTGGATAATGGGTAAAACGATTAGGAAAATTGGTTTAGAAGGTGTGAAATTTAACGCTGCAATTGGTTATTTTGAAGAAGAGCGGATTTTTAAAAACAATTTTTTGTTAGATGTTTTTGTTTCTTTTGAGGACAAGAATAGCGTTAATGATGAATTGAAAAATACCATCAATTATGTTTCGCTTTATGAAATTTGTGCCTCATCATTTGATAAGGAAAGTAATTTAATTGAAACCGTTGCCCAGGAAATTTTAGAGAATATCAAAATTAAATTCCCCACTTTAGAGCATATCAACATCAAAATAAAAAAATTGAATCCTCCTATAAAAGCTCAAATTAAAAACTCTTTTGTAGAGTTAGATTATTCAAAGTAAATTTTTATCAAGATTTCAATTGACTTTTGCCTATATATTTTCTTGCTTTTACTAAAGTGAATTTTTTAAATTCTCATGATAATGAGTTAATTTCTGTAAATAATTTATCAACAAATACTTATTTTTTATTCAATTTTTTGCACCTTTAAAATCTAACTATTAAGATATGAAATTGATAATCAGTTGTTTGTTTTTAATAAGTTCATTATTTACCTCAGAAATTGTTACTAAAACAGGCAGAGCAACTTACTACGCTAGTAAATTTAATGGTAGAAGAACTACAAGTGGTGAAATCTTCAGAAACAAAAAATTTACTTGCGCCCATAAAACTTTACCCTTTGGTACACAGGTAAAAGTTACTAATTTGAATAATGATAAATCGGTAATTGTAATTGTAAATGATCGTGGTCCTTACGGGAAAAACATGTTAATAGACCTTTCACAATCGGCAGCAAAAGAAATTGGATTGTACGGAAAAGGTGTTGTTGATTGTGAGATTGAATACGAATTGAAATAAAATTTATTTCAGTATAAACTTTCCTCCAAAAAATTCGTTTTTAGGTTATGAAATTTAATGAATTAACTCCAGAAGAAGCTTATGTTATTAAAAATAAAGGTACCGAAAGGCCTTTTGTTGGAGAATATACAAGCTTAAAAGAAGCTGGAACATATATCTGTCGCCAATGCGATACCCCACTTTATAAATCAGAGGATAAATTTGAATCACATTGTGGCTGGCCAAGTTTTGATGATGAAATCCCGGGAGCGGTTAAAAGAGTTGCAGATGCAGACGGAAGACGAGTTGAAATAGTTTGTGCCAATTGCGGTGGACATTTAGGTCATGTTTTTGAAGGCGAAAGATTGACAGAAAAAAACACCAGACATTGTGTAAATTCTTTAAGCATGAAGTTTATCCCGAAAGAAGAAAATTAAATTCTACAAAAAAAACCAAAGAAATTTTTTAGAAACTCAAATAATAAATTTCAAATCAAAATTTATTATTTGAGTTTAGCTAATTCTTGCTTTACTTTGGTATTGTAAATTGTCATAATTTTTTCAGTTACTTTTTTCTTGTCAATTGGGCCACCAAATGAAACATATATTACTTTCCCAAGGCTGTTAATAATAAACGTAGCAGGAAAACCACTTTGATAATTCATTTGAGAAGCCTTAACTCTATCTATAGCAATTACTGGAAAATCAACTTTAAATTTTTCGACGTTTTTCTTAATCTTTTCTAGGTTATCTGTATTGAAAGATAAAAACTGAAAATTTTTATTGGATTTGTTAGCTTCATAAAGTTTATTAAATCCTTCTAATTCGGCAATACAGGGAGAGCAAGCTTCGAACCAAAAATTTATCACTGTTACTTTATTTAATAAATTCTTATTTGTTAGCGTGTCAATTTTAAAATTTACATAATCTTTATTTAGGATTTCCGTTTCCTTTTTTTTCAGAGGACTTGGAATTATATTTTCTTGTGAAAATGAAAACTTAGCAATAAAAATCAGGAGAAAAGCTAGGGTTAATTTTTTAAATGTTTTCATAATTTATTTTCGATTTTAATCTTCTAACTCCATTAATAAATCTTCTAAATCAAGAGCTTTTGTAAACATGGTTAATGAGCAATTAATATCTGTTGGCCAAAGTTCTTTAGCTCTATCCCAATAAAGTTCTACTCCATTTCCATCAGGATCATCCAAATATAATGCTTCTGAAACTCCATGGTCGCTTGCGCCTGTCATTGGGTATTTTGCATTGTGAATACGCCAAAAAATTGCAGCTAAATCTTTTCTTGTGGGATATAAAATTGCCGTGTGATACAAGCCAACATTATTAACAGATGCAGGCGGTAAACCTTTACTATGCCAAGTATTTAAACCAATATGATGATGATAACCACCAGCCGAAATAAAAGCCGCTTGATTTCCATATAACATCGTCACTTCAAAACCCAATAAATCTCTATAAAACTCAAGGGATTTTTCCAAATCACTTACTTTTAAATGAACATGACCTATTTTTGTTTGGGAGGGAATTTTATAATTTTTATCCATTTTGAAGTTGTGTTATGGTTATAGGAAGTCAATAATATAGGATGTAGAGATGTGTTTTGATAAAAATTAATTCTTAAATTTTTGTAAATTAACGTTTTGCTAATTTGTACTGAAATGGTATTGCCTGCAGAACCATTGTCGTACCGTACCAAGTTAAGTAAATAAAGACGGAATTAACGTGATCCACCGTCAGCCATTTCTGTTCAAATTTGCTTCTAGCAGCTGGCATTATTTTGCCACGTTACTTTTTCCTTGTAATAAGATTTTATCCAAATATTCTCTTTCTTGCTCATAATTCATGTTCATGATTTCAAGACTCAATTTATCTCTAATTTCACGCATAGTTTTTATAGCATCGAATTGTTTTTTAGTTTTTTTAATCTTCGTTTCCATATTTAATTATTTCTTTAGGAGTTCTTATTTCAATCATTTTATATCCGTTCTGATAATTAATTCCATTATAACCTCTTATTCGGTCGAGATTTACAATGTGCTTAAAGTTCCAACTTACTAAGACGTCTGCATTTGCAAGGGTTGCTATAGCGATGTGCTGACAGTCTGCTTTGCTCGTCTTACCAACAACTTTAGCTTCAATATATTTATCTGCAAGTTCCGTAGCTTCAGGCGACAATCTGACATCTTCTTTGAATTCTTCTGGAATATTGATAAGTAGTTCTTTTATAAATTCAGGAGCTCTAAATAGCTCGGCTAATAAAATGTCAGAAACTATTATTGTTAATTCACCATTTTTCACACGTTCAAAAAAAGGAATTGTTTCTCTTGAAAATTCTACGTCAAAATATCCGCCGACTACCGAAGTGTCAATATAAACCCGTTGCTTCATTTGTGCTTAATGTTCGGATGAATTTACTAATAAAGTTGAAGATTTTAAAGTCTTTCAGTTTTGCAGAGCCATTCGGTTGCCCTACTGCCAATTTATATATTATGTTGGAATCACTACAAACTCAACCATTTCTCCATCACAGCTTTTTGCACTTCAGTAGCATTTTCAATTTCTTCGATTACCATATTTTTACTAGTGGAAGGTTTAAATTTCACCATTATCTTCATCACATTTCCATCTCGGCCTACCATAAATTCGGCTTCTTTATTTGGGTCTAAGTTGGCAACATCTTTTAATACATCTGTTGTGCTTACACCATTAATACTCAATACTTGGTCTTTAACATTTAAACCGCTAATCCAAGCGCTGCTATTTCTAGAAACTGTTGCAATTTCTGTTTTATTGGTTCTGCTCATGGTTGCTCCTAAATAAGGTTGTTTGGCAATTGCAGTTCTATCAACTAATTGTAAACCAGCGTAATTCAAATATTTATTGATGTCTAAACTTTTTGTGCCGTTAATGTAATCTGTGTAAAACTGGTTTAAGTTTTCTACAACGTATTTCTCAAAAACCAATTTCATTTCTGCATCGGTATAACCCCTACCTTTCTTTTTATAAAAATCGTTGTAGGCAAACCTCATGGCATCATCTAAAGATTGCTTTCCTTCAGATTTATGGATGATGGCTAAATCCAGCATCAACGCTATTAATGAACCCTTGTTATAATAAGAAACCGTTGTATTTCCACTATTTTCATTCGGGCGGTAATATTTTATCCAGGCATCAAAACTGGCATCGCTTAAAGATTGAACTTTACCACCTTGAGAATTATCAATAGCATTTATATCCGCTTGGATCATTTTAAGGTATTCATCAACACTAATGGCTTTGGTGCGTTCAGTAATCAAATTATCGTAATAAGCAGTAAAACCCTCTGCAATCCATAAATTGGTGGTATAATTTTCAACGTCATAGTTAAACGGACCCAATGCAATTGGTCTTAGTCTTTTAACATTCCACAAATGGAAATGCTCATGTGCTACTAAACTTAAAAAAGATTTATAGATGGCTTCATTTTGATAGCCATCTCTTGTTGCACCCAAAACGGTAGAATTTAGATGCTCTAAACCACCACCGCCTGCAGAATAATTGTGTACAATAAAAAGATAATGCTTGTTAGGATTTTCACCAAAAATAGCTGTTTCTTTTTCAATGATATTGGTCATATCGGTTTTTAAACGTTGCTTATCGTAATTTCCTCCGCCAACCATGGCAACCTCATATTTAACACCAACAGCATCAAAACTAAATACATCCTGGTTGCCAACTTCTATCGGCGAATCAAATAACCAATCGAAGTTTTTAGCATAATAAGTAAACTTTTTATTTGCTACGGCTTCTAAACCTGTAGAAACCTTTGTCCATCCTTTATATGGGATAATGGTTACAGTAGAAGGTTTGTCCAATTGTCCGTCAACGTATAAAAATATGCCTGTTGGCGATAAAAAAGCATGACTATCATCAATTAAGCTTGTTCTTACGGAAACTTCAAAACAATAAACTCTATAATTTACGGTTACCGATTTTTTTCCTTTTGTATTAAGTTTCCAAGCGTTTTTAGTCACTTTTTCAAAATCGGTAGAAGAAGTAAAAGATTCTACATTTTTAGAAAATTCTCTTATTAAATAGGAACCTGGTGCCCAAACTGGCATTTTAATCAACACATCGTTTTTATTGATATTGTTGATAGTCATTTTTACATCTGCATAATGTGCTTGAGGTTCTGTAAATGAAACCTCAAAATTAATATCGGCAGTAGTTTGTGCATTTAATGAGATACTCATAATTAAAAAAGAGAAAAGGATAAAATATTTAGTCATAATATGGATTTGGAAAACAAAGTTAAAATATTAACCATATTTTAAAATAGCAACTTTTCTATAAAATGTAATATAGTTGCTACTATCAACTAATTATAAAACTAACTTATATTTTTGTGTGGATGGTTAAGATTGAAAAATACGAAGAGCCTTTAGCGCATCAACTCATTCAAATAACAAAAAAATATTTGAGCGAATTATCTCAACAAGCAAAAGAAATCTCGTTAGAAAGGTATCAATACGTACTTTTATTAATACATGAAAATAACGAGTTACTTACTCAAAAAGATTTAGCAGAAATATTACAAGTAGATAAATCTTTTATGGTAAGCATGATAGATTTTTTAGAAAAAAGTGGTTTTGTTAACCGTACTATTAATATCAACGATAGAAGACAACATCTTTTAAAGCTCACACATAAGGCAGAAGATATACTTTTACCGATAAATAATGTTTTTAATGTTACAAACAAAAAAGCTTTAAATGGTTTATCCCAAAATAAAATTGACAACTTTTTTGAA
>JBBRYE010000084.1:0-15885 GCA_038237895.1 Sphingobacteriales bacterium
ATCAAACAACCTAAAATTTTCAAAATCACATACTAAAATATATTTAGGGAGTTCATGTTCTTTTAAACCATGTATATATTCTTTGGCTTGTATAAATGCTTTATCTAGGTTTTTACCCTTAGATTTCATTTCTATTAAAATAGTTCCTTTCCAAAGTAAATCTATATAGCCATCAGCATCGTTTAACTTTTTTACTCGGTGTTCAAATGTTCCTACTCTTTTACGTGTTATCCCAAAAACATTAAAAAAGGCTTCAATAAAAGATTTTGCTTCGGCTTCTTCGTTAGAAGTATCAGCCCAATCAGTAGAAAATTGAACTGCTCTTTCTTTGATTTCGTTCCAGCTTAAAGCCATAGATTAGTATAAAAAATTTTAGTTTGGGAAAGATAAGAAAAGAGATTAAAAGTTAAACAACGTTAAGAATGCTAAATTTCATTTGTCAGATTTGCTGTTCTGTAAAATAGAAAAAGCCTTTTAAATTATTAGTTTTAATAAGTTTTTCTTATTGCTTTAAGCAGAGAAAGAAGAATTTGTAAATAATAATTGATATATGTTTTTCATTTTTTCTACTTTATTTTTTTATTGATTGATACAATTCAGTTTTTAATTTATTAAAATTTTTTAAATCTTCAACCTCTTTTAGAAGTTCAAACGCCATCCATTCTTAAATATATTATTTGAGGTTGTTAATATTTTAACTCAATTTTTAAAAATATTTTTATTTCATGACAGTACAGGATGTACTTATTAACAAATCTGTATAACTTTAATCCACCAATTGTAGGTATAAACCACCTTTTTTATTCAAAAAAATCTCAAAATATGTTAAACAAAATCGTTTTCTTTTTATGCTTTTTAGTTTTTACACTCAATGGTATTGCTCAAGAAAAAAAGCAAAAACCTAACATTATTTTCATACTTGCGGATGACTTAGGATATATGGATTTAGGGGGATACGCTGCTAAAGTATCAGGGGCTCCTGTGGCTTCTCAGTTTTATGAAACTCTAAGAATAAATCAAATGATGAAAGAAGGTGTTTCATTTTCACAGGCATACGCAAATCCTTTATGTTCGCCAACTAGAGCTAGTATTTTAACAGGAAAATATGCCTCACGTTTAGGTTTTATGACTGCCACAGCAGGTAATGCAATTACACCTTATAACCAAGGACAAAAACCTTTACCTGGTTTTACAGAACAAAATTCACTTTGGGCAGATAAAATTCCTTTTGAACAAGCGCTTATTAATGGCTATACCAATATTGTGTTACCATCTGGCCAACCACAAGACAATGGTGTAAATGAAGTTACAATTGCAGAAGCCTTAGAAGGATATAATTCTGCTTTTTTGGGTAAATGGCATTTAGGAGGACATGGTTCTGAAGGTTACCAACCACATAACCAAGGTTTTAAAGAGATTGCTTATTTTGATTCAGGCTCGTCACCTTTTTATAATTGGAGAAAATTATGGGATAATAAAAAGAAACAGTTTCCTAAAATGCGTCAAAAAGAATTAATGCAAGGTACTTCTGGTAAAGATACAGGAATGGAATATTTAACAAACGATTTAACCCAGCAAGCTGTTGATTATATAGACGAACAAGGAGCACAAAAGGACGGAAAGCCATTTTTTCTTTATTTCTGTGAATTTGCTGTTCATGGTCCTTTACAAGCACCTCAAGAAAGTATATATTATTTTGATGGTAAAAAAACAAAAGGATGGAACGGCCATATAAATGCTACCTATGCCGCAATGATTAAATCTTTAGACAATTCTGTTGGGCGTATTTTTGATAAATTAAAAGAAACCGGATTAGATGAAAATACCATAGTGGTTTTTATGTCTGATAATGGAGGTATATCCTATGATGCAAAATCCGCACATGGTTTAACCACCTCTAATGCGCCATTAAAAGGCGGTAAAGCAACTCTTTTTGAAGGTGGTATTAGAGTTCCGTTAATTTTTTGGCAAAAAGGCAAGGTTAAAGCTGGTAAATGGAGTGATGTTGCCGTTCATTGTAATGATATTTTTCCAACCTTAATGGATATGGTTGGACAGCCAAAAGATCAGTATAAAACCGATGGTATGAGTATTAAGCCTTTGTTTAAAGATCTTAAAAATAAGAAACAAAATTATACCAGAAATACTTTTTATTGGCATTATCCATTAAACGTAGCGCCAGAAAATCCTGATGATGAGTTACCATTAACACCACATTCTGCCGTGAGAAAAGGCGATTATAAATTAATTTATGATTGGCATGGCAGATTAAAACTTTATAACATTAAGAAAGATATATCTGAAAAAAACAACCTTGCTTTTGTTGAACCAGAAAAAACTAAAGAGCTGTTTGCAAATCTTATAAATTGGTTAGATGCCAATGTAGAAACAAAGTATTTCCCAACTCTAAATCCAGACTATAACCCTGCTAAAGAACCAAGAGAAGAACCTTTTGTTGATTTATATAGTGCTTTTAAGCAAGGAAAAGATATTATAAAACTAGCTCATTAATACCGTTTTGAAGTTTCTTAATAAAAAAAGTTTAATTTTTATTTTTTTGTTTAGCACAGTAATTTCATGTGCTTATTCACAAAGTGCTATAAAGATTATTGAGTTATCCTGTAACCACTTTATAAATCCTAATGGTGTATTAGATAAGCCAGTTTTTGGATGGAAATTAACATCAATCCAAAATGGGCAAAAGCAAACGGCATATCAAATTTTGGTGTCATCCAGTATAAAAAATAGTTTAAACGGTATAGGAGATTTGTGGGATAGCAAAAAAGTTAATTCGGAAAATCAAATTAATATTACTTACAAAGGTAAACCGTTACTTTCTTCTGCCACTTATTATTGGCAGGTGAAAGTTTGGGATAAAAATGGAACAGCAAGTTTTTGGAGTAAACCTTCTCAATTTATTACTGGAGTTATTAATACCACTGAGTTTAAAGGGCAATGGATTACCAGTAATAAAAAAAAGGGCGAAGCTGCACCAATTTTCAGAAAGTCTTTTACCCTTAGTGCCCAACCTAAAAAAGCAATTATCCATATTTCTGGCTTAGGTTATTATGAACTTTATGTAAACGGTAAAAAAGTTGGAGATCATGTGTTAGATCCTGGGCAAACCAATTATGATGATTACGCATTTTATGTTACTTACCAAATTGACTCTTTACTAAAACCGGGTGAAAACGTAATAGGTATTATGCTGGGTGATGGTTTTTATAATCAAGATATAGTTTGGGGAGGAAATCTTTCTTACGGTTCTCCAAAATTTTGGGCTCAGTTAGATATGCAAGTTGGAACTAAAATGCAACAAGTAATATCAGATAATTCTTGGAAGTGGATAGATGGACCCATACAAAGCAATAACGTTTATGCTGGCGAGTTTTATGATGCCAATAAAGAAATAAAAGGATGGGCCAATCCGGGTTTAAATAACAAAAATTGGAAAGCTGTTTATATAGCTTCTAAATATCCTCCTGCTTTAAAACCTCAGGATTTGCAACCCATAAAAAAAATGGAAGAAATAAAACCTAAGAAGTTTTATAAGACGGATAGAGGTACTTACATGTTTGATATGGGACAAAACTTTGCAGGTTGGAACAAACTAAAAGTTGTAGCCCCTAAAGGCACCGTAATTAAAATGGTAATGGCAGAGGAATTACTGCCCGATGGAAATTTAAATCATTTTACAACAGGAATTAAAGCAACAAAAGTTCAACAAGCAGAAACTTACATCTGTAAAGGAAACGGAGTTGAAATTTGGGAGCCACGTTTTACCTATCATGGTTTCAGATATGTAGAAGTTAGTGGGCTTACAAAT
This sequence comes from Sphingobacteriales bacterium, assembly GCA_038237895.1. Classification (GTDB taxonomy): domain Bacteria; phylum Bacteroidota; class Bacteroidia; order Sphingobacteriales; family Sphingobacteriaceae; genus Pseudopedobacter. Next base: position 3,827 of record JBBRYE010000084.1, read on the forward strand.
CCTCCAACTAATGATTTATTAAAAGGTGTAGTTGTATATTCTTCTGTTAAAAAATCAGGAGATTTTAGTTGTTCTAATGATCAAATCAACAAGCTTCATCAATTAAACCATTGGACAATTACCAGTAACCTACACAGTATCCCAACAGATTGCCCAGCCAGAGAAAAATGTGGTTGGTTAGGAGATGCCCATGCAATGGGGCCAGCAACAATTTACAACTTAGATATGCAAAACTTTTGGTTAAAGTTTATGGATGATGTTCAATCAACTTCAAGAGTGGGTGCAAATACTATTTACCATATCGGTATAAAAAAAATTAATAAAAAAGTTTTTAAAGAACCTGGATTGCCATTTACTATTGCGCCAGGGAAAAGATTAACAGCAAGAGCTTCGCCAGACTGGGGTACAGCAGTAGTGCAGTTACCTTGGTTTCTTTACACTTATTATGGCAACACCAGTGCTATAGAAACACATTATGCTGGTATGAAGCAATGGGTAAACCATGTAGGTAGTTTAGCAAAAGAACATATTGTTTATGAAGGATTAGGAGATTGGTGTCCGCCTTTTGGAATAGAAAATATTGATTGCCCTATTGCATTTAGTTCTACAGCTTTTCATTATAACGATTTAAATATTATGAAACAGGTAGCTGGCTTATTAGGTAATAAAGCAGATAGTTTGCTGTTTGCTGATTCTGCAGTTTTGGCTAAAAAAGCATTAATTACTAAATTTTACGATAAAGAATTAAACTCTTTTGGTAGCCATACCGCAAATTCAATGGCTTTAGACTTTGGTTTAGTACCAGATGAAAAAGAAACTTTAGTAGCCAATGCAATAGTAAAAACCAGTATAGAAAAATACAAAGGCTTTATGTATGCAGGTATTTTTGGCTTACGCCGAATTTTTGGACAATTAAGTAATCATGAGAATGAGCAAGCAGCATTTAATATCCTAACTAAAAAAGGAGATTACAGTTTTGCTAACATGTGGGATAAATATGATGCAACTACCATGTGGGAAATTTTGCCAGTAGATTCTGTTTGGTCTAAAAAGGAAGAAATTGCAGGGCAATCACATAATCATCCTATGCAAGCAGGTTTTGATGCCTTTTTTTATGAAAGTGTTGGCGGTATTAAACCAGATGTTGATGCACCTGGTTTTAAAAATATTCTTTTAGAGCCTAAATTAATTAATCAATTAAAATGGGCTAAAGTAAATTACAATTCTATGTATGGTAATATTATTTCTAATTGGAAATGGGAGGGTAAAAATTTTATATGGGATATTCAAATACCAGTTAACACCACTTCAAAAATTGTTTTGCCTAATCAATTTTCCGAATTAAAAATTAATAATCAAAACATAGATATTGACAAAAATAAAGCCCAGCTCACCTACAATTTAAAAGCTGGTAAATATCAATTTATATTAAACTAAAAAAATTAACGATGTTAAAATTAGATTTTAAAATAAACTTATTTAAAAAGAGATTAATTGTTTTTGCAGGATTGACAGCCATTGTTCTTTTTTCTGCAAAAACTTTTTCTCAAAGTAAAATTACAATTAATGAAGTGTCTTGTAATCATTTTAAGGGTGATGCTACAGGTGTTTTAGATCAACCAGTATTTGGATGGAAATTAAACTCAACAGAAAATGCTCAAAGCCAGTCTAAATATCAGATTCTAGTTTCCTCATCATTAAAAAACTGTTTAGCTAATGTTGGTGATGTTTGGGATTCTAGGCCTGAAAAGTCATCCATTCAAATTAATATTCCGTTTAACGGAAAGCCCCTTATTTCTTCTAAAACTTATTATTGGAAAGTTAAAATTTGGGATCAATCTGGAAAGGAAACTACTTGGAGTAAACCAGCTTCATTTATTACAGGTTTAATAAAAAATGAAGATTTTAAAGGCGAATGGATTACCAGCAATAAAGAGAAAAAACAAGCTGCCCCATTATTTAGAAAATCTTTCACATTATCGGCTTTACCTCAAAATGCTATTATTCATATAGCGGGATTAGGCTATTATGAACTTTATGTGAATGGTAAAAAGGTAGGCGACCATGTGTTAGACCCTGGCCAAACCAATTACGAAGATTATTCATTTTATGTTACTTACAACATCGCTTCAATGTTAAAAAAAGGAGAAAATGTTATTGGTGTAATGTTAGGCGATGGTTTTTATAATCAAGATCAAGTATTTACAAATTTAGGTACCTACGGCAAGCCTTTATTTTGGACCCAATTAGATATGTTAGTTGCTGGTAAAAAGCAACAAATAGTTAGTGACTTATCATGGAAATGGAATGATGGACCTATTCAAAGTAATAATGTTTATGCTGGCGAAGTTTATGACGCAAACAAAGAAATTAAAGGTTGGGCATCAGCCGGGATAGCCGTAACAAATTGGAAAAGCGTTTATTTGGCAAAAAATTACCCCCCTCAAGTTAAGCCTCAAAGTTTACCGCCTATAAAAAAGATGGGTGAAATTAAGCCTAAAAAGTTTTATAAGACTGATAGAGGAACCTACATGTTTGACATGGGGCAAAATTTTGCAGGTTTTAACCGATTAAAAGTTACTGCCCCAAAAGGCACAAAAATTAAAATGGTAATGGCAGAAGATCTATTAAAAGATGGAAACCTCAATCATTTTTCTACCGGTTTAAATGCAACAAAAGTAGAGCAAACTGAAATTTATATAGCCAAAGGAACAGGATTAGAAATTTGGGAACCACGTTTTACTTACCACGGTTTCAGATATGTAGAAGTAAGTGGTTTAACCGCCCCACCAACTATTGATTTATTAACAGGAATTGTAGTGTATTCCTCTGTTTCTAAAGTTGGTGATTTTAGTTGTTCTGATGAGCAAATTAACAAACTTCATCAATTAAGTAAATGGACTATTACCAGTAATTTACACAGCATCCCTACAGATTGCCCTACCAGAGAAAAATGCGGTTGGTTGGGTGATTCGCATGCTATTGCGCCACCAAGTATATTCAATTTAGATGTTCAAAATTTTTGGTTAAAGTTTGTAGATGATATTCATTCTACAGGCAGATTAGGCATGAATTCTCAATTCCACATCGAGAAAAATAAGATTTACACTAAAGGTTTTAAACAAGCTGGCATTCCAATGATGGTTTCCCCTGGCAAAAGATTTATTGCGGTTGCTTCGCCAGATTGGGGATCTGCATCAGTACAATTACCCTGGTATTTATATACTTATTATGGAAATACTGAGGTAATAAAAAAGCAATATCCAGATATGAAGCAGTGGGTTAATTATGTAGCAACACTAGCCAAAGACAGGGTAATTTATGGTGGTTTAGGAGATTGGTGCCCTCCAGGGACAAATACAAGAATGGATTGTGATCCAAAAATTAGTTCTACAGCACTTTATTATAATGATTTAACCATCCTTAAAAATGCTGCTGGGGTTTTAAACTTTAAAGCAGATAGTGTTGTTTTTGCCGATTCTGCCGCTTTAATAAAAAAATCATTCATCACTAAATTTTTTGATGTTAAAACAAACTCATATGGTAGCCATACAGCAGATGCCTTGGCATTAAATTATGGGCTTTTTCCAGATGGAGAGGGAAATAAAGTGGCTGCTGCCATATCAAAATTAAGTAAAGACAAATTTGATGGCTTCATGAATTCTGGGTTTTTAGGCTTACAACGTTTATTTGGTGGCTTAAGTAACTACGGTAATGAACAGGGTGCTTATGATATACTAACAAAAAAAGGAGAATTTAGCTTTGAAGCGATGTGGAAACATTATGACGCGACTACACTTTGGGAGGTGTTACCCGTTTATACCGACTCTTTAATGGAGAAAATTTTAGAAGGAAAATCTCATAATCATCCTTTTCAATCCGGGTTTGATGCTTTCTTTTTTGATGGTATTGGCGGTATTAAACCGGATATTAAAAACCCTGGATTTAAAAATATCTTTTTAGAACCTAAACTAGTTAATCAACTACAATGGGCAAAAGCTGATTATGATTCTGTTTACGGAAAAATTGTTTCTAGCTGGAAAAGAGAAGGAGCAAAGTTAATTTGGGATGTTACCATTCCAGTAAATACAAATGCAGAATTAAAGCTTCCTAATCAATTTACAAAAATCACTATTAAAGATGGATTGGGTAAAATGTTAGTTCAAAACGCTGATAATCCAAATAGAAAATTAGCATCAGGTAAATATCAATTAATTATTCAATAGTTATTTGAGATGAGAAATGATTTCAAATTGTGCTTAAAAGCATGGAGTAAAAAGACAATAATTACCTCCGTTTTTTTGGTGTTTTATGGTTTTACTTATGCGCAAACTTTACGTAAGGCTGCAAATGCAAACGGAAAATTTATTGGTTCAGCAGCTAATAGTGCTATTTTTTATAAATCATCTGATGAAGCTATAGCCTATAAAAAAATATTAGGCCAAGAGTTTAACATGATAGTAGCAGAAAATGAAATGAAAATGGGCGTTTTATTGCCCTTGCCAAATCAATACAATTGGAAAAAGGCAGATTCATTAGTAGCCTTTGCTCAAAAAAATAAAATGCGTTTAAGAGGTCATACTTTGGTATGGCATAATCAGGTTTCTCCTTTTATAAATAAGCCAGAAACACCGTGGACCCGTATCACCTTACTTGCCGAAATGAAAAAACATATTTATGCTGTAGTAGGTAGGTATAAAGGGCAAGTAAAAGAGTGGGATGTTGTTAATGAAGCCTTGAATGATCCTCCTGCAAAAGGCATCAGAATGTCTAATATTTGGGCTAAAGTTATTGGAGAAGATTTTATTGATTCGGCTTTTGTTTACGCTCATCAAGCAGACCCCAAAGCCGATTTGTACTATAACGATTATAATATAGAATATAATTTTAATTCAAAAACACAGTCTCTTTTAACTTTAGTTAAAAAATTGAAAGCCAATGGTATTCCAATAAATGGAGTGGGGTTGCAAAGTCATTCAAATTATAACCTTACAGATTCTGCACTTAACAACCTATCTAAATTTGTAGATTCATTATCCGTTTTAGGGATGAAAGTAGCATTAACCGAAGTTGATTTAGGGATTCCTAAAGGAGAAGTAAATGATGCAACTTTAAAAATACAAGCAAATTCTTATGCCAAATTAACTAAACTATTTATGGCTAAAAAAGCATTAAAATCAATGATTTTTTGGGGTTTTACTGATGCCTATTCTTGGTTAGAAGAAAGACCAAAACCTAAAGAGCAACCTCTTTTGTTTGATAAAAATTTGATAAAAAAATCCGCTTATTTCAGCGTATATAATACAATAAACGAGTAATAATTCTTCAGCTTATAAATGTAAATGGTTATGCAAAGTAAATATTTCAAATTAAACATTTTTCTAATTTTTATAGTACTGGTTTTTAAAGCCATTGGTTTAAATGCCCAAACTAATGTAACCGTTCTAAAATTTGATGAAAGTAAAACTAATGAATTAAACATTTCTTTAAAAAACGGAAATGAGTGGGATATAGAAACAACTGGTAAGGATTCTTGGGTTTATACACAATCTCTAACTCAGCCTTTAAGTAAGGAATCAACAGTATTGTCTTTCGAGTATTTCTGTCCTAAAGGTTTAGATGTTTTCCAAGTTTTTTTTGGTAATCCAATTAATGAGAAAAACTCTAAAATTATAAAAAATGTAGGTCGCTCTGAGAGTTGGTTAGGTTGTACAGTAGATTTAGGAAAAGAACTTACAAATTCGTTAAAGGTGGGAGATAGGTTAAGAATAGATTTTGGTACAAAACCAAATGTTCAAATCCAAATTCGCAACATTGTTTTGCGCCCAATGACGGCTAGAGAAAAAGAAGTGGCAGCTAAAAGAACTGAAAAGCTAAAAGCTGAAGCTGCAATGGAAAATCGTTTAAAAGAATACCTAACTAAAACTTATCCATCATCAATCTCAAACGTTAAGGTAACTGAAAATGAAATTATTGTAACAGGAAAAACGGCAGTAGCTAATAAAGTTTTCTTAGCAGAAATTACACCTTATCAAGACGTAACAGAAGAAAAGAAATTTAGTGACGCGGTGGCAATTACCAATAATAACTTCGAAATTAAACTAAACAGGTATATCAAGAAAGATGGTTTTAATTACGATAGGTTACTATCAAAATGGGTTATTATTCAAAAAACTAATACAGGCAACCAACTTTTATCACACGCCCATTTTCCTGACGAAATAAAAGCGATAAATGATTTACCCAAAGAAGTTGCAAAAGGCAAAAAGGGTATTGGCGGTTTTAGTGTTAATAGAGGGCATAATGCCGATTTAGACGAACTAGACATTACCAGTGCAACGGTTAATATTTGGTTTTCTAGATTTATGTTTAGCCAGCCAGCACCAGGAAGAATAGAACATGTTTATAACGGCAAATCATATTATTTCAGAGAAAAGGATGTTGCCCAATTTGATTCAACTTTTAAATTAACAGCTAGCAAAGGTATTATTACAGCAGGTATATTATTGGTAGATAAGGCAGAAAAATGCCCAGACCCAGAAATTGGAAGGTTATTGCAACATCCAGATATGGATCCGGCTGGTATTTATAGCATGCCAAACATGACCAATCCCGAGAGCGTGAATTGTTATGCTGCAGCATTAGATTTTTTAGCTCAGCGTTACAGCCGTCCTGATAAAAAATATGGCAGAATGAATCATTGGATTATGCATAACGAAGTGGATGCAGGTTGGGAATGGACAAATATGGGAGAGAAAACAGCTGCCATTTTTATGGATACTTACATCAAATCTATGCGCATGTGTTACGCCATTGCTAGAAAATATAATCCACATTCAGAAGTTTTTGTAACGCTTACACATTATTGGGCTTGGACTTCTAGTCCTCGTTTTTATCCTTCAAAAGATTTGATGGAGATTTTAATAAAATATAGTAAAGTTGAAGGCGATTTTGAATGGGCTATGGCTCATCATCCTTATCCGCAATCACTTCGTGAACCTAAAACATGGTTAGATCAACAAGTAGATTTTACGTTTAATACTCCGCTCATCACATTTAAAAATTTAGAGGTTTTAGATGCGTGGATCAAACTTCCCGAAGTCTTATATCAAGGTAAAACTAAGCGTACACTTTGGCTTTCAGAAAACGGAACCAACTCCAAAACCTATTCAGAGCAAGATTTAAAAGAGCAAGCGGCAGGTTTTGCCTACACCTGGAAAAAAATGAAAAAGTTAGATGGTATTGATGGGTTTCAGTGGCACAATTGGATAGATAACCGAAATGAAGGTGGTTTAAGAATTGGCTTACGCCGATTCCCTGATGATGAGCAAGAACCTGGTGCTGCAAAACCTGTTTGGTATGTATTTAAAGCTGCCGATACTAAACAAGAGGATAAAGTTTTTGATGTTTATAAAAGTTTAATTGGCATACAAAACTGGGACGAAGTAAGTTATAAAGGGGTAATTAAATAAAATGAAGCACATTCTTACATTTTTATTTTTGGCTTGCTTTGGAGGGATAGCAAGCGGACAAACTACATTTAAAATTATTACGCCATCCAATCCCAGAATTACAACACACCAATTAAATTCGGGGAAACTCACCATTGGTATTACAGAAAATGGTGGTGGGGTAATTAATCAAATCCTCATTCCAGGTATTGGTGATATTATGGATGTTCAAGCAGATATGTATGGACGTTCGGGCCAATCCTCGATAAGAGATAAAGCACACGGGGGGCGTTATAATCCTACTCAAGCTGGTTTTAATGAACAATTGGGAACTCGCTCAGTGATAACAAAAACAGAGAATAAATTAGTTGTAGAGCCCAGAGGTTGCGCATTATGGCATGGCGATGGGGGATATGATTTTACCGAATGGGAAAACATTGGTCCCGATCCGTATAAAAATGATGGTGGAAACAGCGATGTTGATGATTTGGATGAAACTAACTTATCCGGCAAGCAAGAAACAGAAGTATTTAGCGAATTTGATTACTATGGTACCTATGAAAATTGTTTAGGAAAATTTGGTATTAAAACCGCCGCAATTCGTCATTATTTTGAATATCGTTTTGTGCGTGAACCGGGACATTGCCTAAATCAGTTTCGTAACGGTACACCAGCATTTGTTCCTAGAAATTTGTCAGAAGATATTTCAGTTAAATTACCTAAAGGCACTTTTGAAGGTACTGATAAGGATATGAATGGTTTGATTCCATCTTGGAGTTTACGCAACGACTTAGCTAAGTGGAAACCTAAAGTCCGCTTTGTACAAACAAAAAAAGGCGTTTGGGAAACCGAAAGTAGAGAGGCAATTAAGGTTTTTGAAAGTGAAAAGAGAAACCTTAAACAAGTGTTTATTGTAGCCGAATCGGAAGATGTGAATACCGGCAATGCTATAGGATTTTATCGCCCCGCTTCTGAAATAAATACTTTTTCTGTAATTGGTGTAAATGAAAAGGATGGCTCAATTGCTTATCAGGATAATAGAACAGAAAAAGCGAACGGCTTAGAAATGATGAACAGAACGCCAACTATGTCGTGGATGGGTTTTAGACAAGTAATTAAAGGCTTGATCAACAGAACCAGATTACCTAAAGGGGTTTATGAAGCTTTTCGCGAAGAAGTTTATTTCTTTTACGGTACACCAAAAGAAATTATGGATGCTATGGAAGTATTGGATAAACAATTTGCTAGTAATAAATAAACAAGTACTCATAGCTAAAACATAAACCAAATGATCAAAACTAGCATTTTTATAAACCTGTTTTGCTTTGTAATGTTTGCTGCTTATGGGCAAAACCCGATGCATAATTTACATCAGGATACTTGGGTTGCAACCGATGCATTAGGCAGAACATTGCCTTCTTATCAAGAATGTGGGCCTGTTAAAAAAGATCGTTATGTGGGTATGTTTTATTTTATAACTCATAATGATCCAAAAGCTAAAGGACCTTTTGATGTTACCAAAATTATGCAGCAAAACCCAATCAGCCCGAAATGGGGAGAAGGATCTCATTTTTGGGGGCAGCCCGAAGATGGCTATTATTTATCATACGATAAATGGGTAATTAAAAAACACGCAAACTTACTAGCAGATGCAGGAGTTGATGTGATTATTTTTGATGTTACCAACGATAAAACTTATCCTGATGTGTATTTGAAGGTATGTGAAGTATTTGCGGATATGCGCTCTAAAGGAGAAAAAACTCCTTCCATCTCTTTTTTAGGAAGTGAAATATCTGTAAACGAACTATGGAAAGATTTTTACCAAAAGGGAATTTATAAAGATTTATGGTTTATATGGAAAGGTAAACCACTTTTACTTTTTGGTCAGCATGAAGTTCCATCCCGAAAAAAAAACAACGATGTTGTCTTTTCTGAAGATATTCAAAATTTTTTTAACATACGCCAAAGTTGGGCTTGGACAACCCTTCCATGGTACCAAAGTGCCGAGTTTGGTAAAGATAAATGGCCTTGGATAGATCATTTTCCTCAAGCCATCAGCTGGCATGAATCTCGAGACAAAGCAGAAATGATTCCGGTAAGTGTGGCGCAGCATCCGCTATCAAATATTGGGCGTAGTTTTCATAATTTTAGTCAGCCTCAAACCGATAAATATGATTTAACGCCTTACACCAACCAAGGTTTATATTTTGAAGAACAATGGAGCCGAGCATTAGAAGTGGAACCAGAATTTGTATTTGTAACCGGCTGGAATGAATGGAGTGCAGGAGCACAAATTATGGGTAAAGACATCAATAAGTCTCTACAAAAGTGGGCTTTTTATCCAGGGGCACATTTAGGTAATGCAGGTAAACCTTTAAAAGTTGGTGATCATTATTTTATAGATCAATACAATCAAGAATTTAGTAGAGATATTGAGCCCATGGTAGGCGGCCATACAGATAATTACTATTACCAGTTAATGGCAAACATTCGTAAATATAAAGGAATGGAAATGCCTGAATCAATTGAGGCTTTAAAGACTATCAATATAAATGGAGATTTTGAGCAGTGGAGTTCTATTTCATCTACTTATCAAGATCATATTTTTGATACAGATCAAAGATATAGTGCTGGGCAAGGTATAGCTTCCGGTATTTATCAAAACAATACAGGAAGAAACGATTTTAAAAATTTCAAAATTGCTTATGATGCTGAATATGTTTACTTCTATGCACAAACTAGAGAAACAATAACTTCAGAAAAAGGAAAAAACTGGATGTTGCTCTATATTGATACTGATCAAAATAAAAAAACTGGATGGGAAGGTTATGATTTTGTTATAAATACAAAGGTGATTGATAAAAGAACAACCACACTTTCTTCAATCCATTTAGATGGAACACTTTCTAATCCAGTTAAGGTAAATTATAAAACTATTGGTAATCAATTAATGATTGCTGTAAAACGATCAAATCTTAAACAAAAAAATGATTTAGCTTTCGATTTTCACTGGGCAGATCATATTCAAAAACTAGGAGATATAAACGAGTTTTTTATATATGGAGATAACGCACCAGAGCGTAGGGCTAATTATCATTTTCAAACTGCAAAACAATGAGCATATTAAGAAAAAAAATAGTTATTGCTACGGTTTTAGCAGTGGCGCTATTAAACGTATCGTTAGTAAGACCAGATAAAGAGTTTAAAGTATTTCAGTTTCCGCAAAATCAAATTCCACGTATTGATGGTGATTTTTCTGATTGGAAAATGGTTCCCGATAGTTACACAATAGGCACTAAAGAATTAAAAAACACCAAGTTTGGAGAAGGGCAAGAGCAAGACCCTAAAGATTTTGATTTGAATGTAAAAGTAGGTTGGGTAAAAGATTTAAACCGCTTATACTTTTTTATTGAAGCTTACGATAATTACTGGGATTTTGACGACCCCGTATTAAAACAAGATATTTTTGAATTGGTGGTAGATGCAGATTTGTCTGGAGGACCGTTTATTTACAAAAATAACTCAAATGTTGATCGAGTTCCGTTAAGTCAATTATACTTTAAAGGCCACGGCGCACATGCACAAAACTACCATATTTTCACTCCAGCTAAAGATAAAGATTGGGCCATGCCTTGGGGTAATACGCCATGGCTTAAAGAATTTCCATACTCTCTTTGTGCAACAAAATTTAATTTTAAGCATGGCGAAAGTGGTAAATTACAAATGGAGTTTTACATTACGCCTTATGATTATGCCTCTTTTGATGGACCTAAAAGCTCTGTAGAATCAAATTTAAAAGAAAATGAGCTAATTGGTATGTCATGGTCAATGCTTGATTTTGATGGTGGAAAAACTTGCCATGCCTTCAGAAACTTATCTCACGATTTAAAAATGATTTATGATGGATCTTACCTATGTGCTTTTAAATTAATGCCTCTTGAGGGAAAATACAGAAAAGTAATTGATGCCAATTGGCGATTTATAACCGAAGACAGAGAAAAAAGAGTGATCCGTTTTTACGATAAATCTGAAGGAAATATTACCAAATGGCATTGGGATTTTGGAGACGGAACAAGTTCTGAAGAGCAAAATCCAGTACATCAATATAAACAAGGTAAAGAATGGGCTGTAATACTTACCGTTGAAGGACCAGATGGTAAATCTACCAGATCTAAAGTATGGGATGTAGTAACTCAATAAAATAAATAAAATATGAAAATTAAAATCAGTTTAGCAATATTATTTTTATTGGCATTTATAAAGGTAGATGCGCAAAGTGTATTTGGTGATAGTGTATTAAAAAAGTATGGTGTAGTAGATCCTCAAAATTTTATTAACAGATTAACAGAAGTCAATTTAGATATAGCCGAGAAAGGCATTATTTTATATGAGCCTGATCAGAGAAAATTATTAACAGGCTATGCTTATAATGAAATGTACGATTGGGATTTGTATTTCGAGAATATCTACATGAGTCATTTTGGAGTGAGTGAGTTTTGCTTTTCAAATTTAAAAAGTTTTTTAAATCAGCAAGCTGCAAATGGCTTTATATCAAGAACTTTAATCTCTAGGAGAGAGAGGCAACATTTTAAACCATTTTTAGCACAG
>JBBRYE010000085.1:0-15656 GCA_038237895.1 Sphingobacteriales bacterium
ACGAAATTGTTCTAGCTCTTCTGCCGACTTGGGTTCAAAAGCTTCGATTTCACTACTATATTGATTGATTTTAGACTGCATAAGCCACAAATTTATTAAAAAAATAGGGATAATTTTTTATGAATTTTCTAAAATCAGATTGATAATTTAATTTTCAATTTTCAGCTATTGGGTTATAAATTAAATTCTAAATTAGGACGTGGAACTAAAGGTCTCTTAATAATGAAAAAATCAAAGTTTATTTTAATTCCTATTATCTCAATTTACTACCTATTTTCAATTTCATGCCAAGGTCAATTAAAAAAAGATATAAGACCATCCGCAATTTTGAGTGAAGAAAAGAGAAAAGAATTAACAACAATATTAAATGATGTTTATCAGAAAGACCAAGAATATAGGGAACCTGTATCAGCGACCATAGAAAAATATGGGGTAAAATCAATGCAAGTCAATGAATTGTTTAAAAAAATGAATAAAGCAGATTCTTCAAATTTAATTATTGTAAAGTCGATTATCAAACAATATGGTTGGTTGGGTAGTAAAATTGTTGGCCCTACGGCTAACACTGCCCTATTTATTGTGATTCAACATTCGTCTAAAAAGGATATGAAATATTTTCTTCCAATAATGAGAAAAGCCGTTCTGGATAGTGCTGCTTCAAAACAAGATTTGGCTAAAATGGAAGACAGGGTTGCTGTTGATGAAGGACGTAAACAAATTTATGGTACTCAAATTGGTAATGATAGTAAGACAGGAAAATATTATGTATTTCCTATTGAAAATCCTAAAGACGTAGATAAAAGACGGGCCGACATGGGAATGATTCCTATAAAATCATATTTAATTGAATGGGGTATTGAGTGGAAATATTAAATTTTGAAATATAAAGTGTTGTTAACTTTAAGATCATAGTAAATTAATTTTAGCTCAATATTTTATAAGTTATAGTTTCATAATGCTCTTTTTTTTATGAAATTTTTAATAGAGCCCCAAATAAATTTAGGGCTTTATTTAGAAATGTCGTTTTTTGCGTTAGGGATAGAAGTGACATCCTTTTTTGTTTTTCACAAAAAAGATACAACGGATAGCCCGCCCGAACGCCCAAATAATTTTTCTAACTAATCACACCCAATTCCTTACCAACCTTCACAAAAGCAGCTATCGCTTTATCTAAATGATGCTTATCATGTGCTGCGGACATTTGTACCCTAATCCTAGCCTTATCTTTTGGTACAACTGGATAATAAAAACCGATAACATAAATGCCTTCTTCTAACATTTTAGCAGCAAAATCTTGCGATAATTGCGCATCATAAAGCATTACAGGTACAATTGGATGCACACCCGCTTTAATATCAAAACCAGCTACGGTCATTTTATTTCTAAAGTATTTGGTGTTTTCTTCTAATTTATCCCTTAGTTCGGTGGTTTCGGTCAGCATATCTAAAACCGCAATAGATGCACCTACAATTGAAGGAGCCAAAGTATTAGAAAATAAATAAGGACGTGAACGTTGACGTAAAATATCAATCACTTCTTTCGGGCCAGATGTAAAGCCGCCTGATGCGCCTCCCAATGCTTTTCCTAAAGTTCCAGTAATGATATCAACTCTTCCCATCACGTTATGATGCTCATGAGTTCCACGTCCGTTTTTACCCATAAAACCGCTGCAATGGCATTCATCAATCATTACCAAAGCGTTGTACTTATCAGCTAAATCACAAATTTTATCTAGTTGCGCAATGGTGCCATCCATAGAAAAAGCTCCGTCTGTTACAACAATTCTATGTCGTAAGTTTTGGGTTTCTTGCAATTGCTTTTCCAAATCTTCCATGTTATCATGCTTGTAGCGATAGCGTTGCGCTTTACATAAACGAACCCCATCGATAATAGAAGCATGGTTTAATTCATCAGAAATTATTGCATCTTGGGCATCAAATAAAGGTTCAAATAAACCTCCGTTAGCATCAAAAGCTGCGGCATACAGAATGGTGTCTTCCATCCCTAAAAAATCAGAAATCTTTTTCTCTAATTCTTTATGAATGTCTTGTGTACCACATATAAAACGCACTGATGACATGCCATATCCGTGAGAATCAATAGCGTTTTTTGCTGCTTCAATAACTTTAGGATGAGAAGAAAGCCCTAAATAATTATTGGCGCAAAAATTAAGAACATCTTTACCATTATCAACTTTAATATCTGCACCTTGCGGCGAAACTATTATTCTTTCTTTCTTGTATAATCCAGCAGATTTAATATCGTTTAACTCTTTTTCTAGAACTGGTTTTAAAGTTTTGTACATATTTATTTTTTAAAGTAAAAATAAGGAATCATTTTTGGATGTAAGAATTTCGCTCCAATCTATAAAGAATAAAAGCCTTTGAGAATTGTTTTTATGAATAAAATTTATTTGTGTATAATGATGTTTTTGTTGCCCTTTTTGGTTAAAGGAGCGGTTTTAACAGATTCTACTACTTGGGCAAAAAGTTTTATGAAAAAAGTTATTGAGGTTCAAGAAATAAATAGATTACAAAATTTTGAATCTGATGCATATTTAAAAAGCAATTTAATCCTAGAAAAAATACCAAGAACAATTTTAGGAAAAAAGATACAAATTAGGAGTAATTTAAAAAATCGCCAGCTAATTTGGCTTTATGAAACATCCTCACATTTGTATAGTGATAAAAATTTAGGATTTAAAGAGCTTTTAAAAGCTACTAAAACTTATGGGAAATATCCTTCTTGGGATTTTAAAAGTACCGCACAACTGCAAATTAACTTTGCTAATGATCTGATAAAATTTGAAGCTTTAAGTGATAAAAGTTTTGTATCGCCTTTGGCAAAAAGAGCCTTTAAACATTACAATTTCTTTTTAATCTATAAAGACAGTTTAATAGCAAAAATTAAAGTAGTACCAAAACATAAATTCTCCCCTACTTTTTTTGGCAATATTTCCGTTAATATCAAAAGTTTTGAATTGGTAGATGTTGATTTAGAAACAATTGGAGCCAAAGGAATTGATTTTATAGATACATTACAGATAAAACAAAATTATCAAGATTTTAAACCTACACATACCGTTTTAAATTATAAAGGAGATTTTTTAAGATTTATTTTTAATGGTAAAAGTGAAGCTATATTTAAGAATTTTAAAACTGGTGTAAATCCAGATTCTTTAAGAACTTTTGGTAAAAACGAAGTAGTGAAAGATGATTCATCTGCTTATCATTCTAACAAACTTTTAAAAGATAGAAGCATTTACCTCACTTTGCAAGAACGACTTTCTTACGCTTATGAAGACTCTCTTAAAAATTTTAAAAGAGATGAAATAGAAACAGATTCTTTAGCAGGCTTATCAAAAAGGATAAGGCTTTTTCCTTTATTTTTTTCTGAATTAGTTTGGAAAACCAAAAATAAAAAGAACTTCATTTTGTTTGATCCAATTGTCCCGTCATTCTTTTACAATACTGTAGAAGGTGCCGGAATTAGCTATGGGGTGAATTTTCTTTCTTTTTCTAAAGATGGCAAATATTGGTCGGTAAAGCCAAGGATAAGATACGGACTAAGTAATAATGAATTGAATTCTGATGTTTCATTATCATGGCTTTACAAACCAAGAAGTAGAGGCTTGGTTAATTTTAGCGCAGGAAGTACTTATCGAGATTTAAATCCAAATGGAACGATAGGAACCTTACAAAATACTTTGAATACCCTAATTTTTGAGCAAAACTTCATGAAGCTTTATAGAAAGGAGTATTTAAGTGCGGGAATTGGCAGGGAATTAGTGGGCAATTTTTATCTTTCGTTAGGTACAGAAATTTCTCGAAATTATGCTGCTAATAATACCAGAGATTACGCTTTCAGAAATATTAGAGATAGGGGTTTTAGTTCAAACAATCCAATTCCTCCAAATTTTGGAGACAAGATTTTTCCTAATTACACCGCTTTTTTTGTAAATACATCTTTAATTTACACCTTAAGGCAGCCATATATTTTAAAGGATGGTGTTAAAATTTATAAGCTTCCGCTTGGGCCAAGGTTTATTTTTAATTATAGAAAAGGAATTAATGGAATTTTTCAATCTGAATCTGATTATAATTATTTAGATGCCGAGATTCAGCATGAAAAATTAGATATGGGTTTATGGGGTTATGGTTCTTATTCTATTTCGGCAGGAAAATTTGTAAACGCTAAGAATGTTTATTTTCCAGAATGGCGACATTTTAGCGGTAACTCGGCTTTAGTTTTTAATCCCGGTTTAAAAAGTTTCCATTTGTTAGATTTTTATACTTATAGCACCAATAAATTTTTTGTTGAAGCACATTTTGAGCATAATTTTAACCAACGGTTTTCTGCTAGAATTCCTATTATAAGAAAATTAAAATTAGAAGAATTATTTGGAGGTGGATATTTATCACAACCAGATAGGGGAGATTATTTTGAAACTTATGTAGGATTAAGAAGATGGGCTTTTAGAGCAGATTATGCATGGTCTTTTGATAAATATGGAATTGTAAACCAAGGGTTTAAAATCTCTTTTGCTTTTTAATTCTACCAATTATTATACAATTTAGTGCTTTCAATTATCGCAATTTACAAGTTTAACAACACAGTGAAGGTGATTATGAGAATTGTTTCTTTAAGAAAAATCTCAAAAAAGAATTGCTTTTACAACTACATAGTACAAAAAAAGCTTATTGATAAAATTAAACTTTTAAGATAATAATTTAAACTATTTGCATTACACTACTTTAAAAGGTAGACTTTTCCATTTTTCATCACCAAATTTACTTTCCTAACATCAGAAATATTTTCTATAGGATTGCCAGAAACAGCAATAATATCTGCTTTTAAACCGGCCTTTAATTGGCCAATATCATTTTGATGAAAAACTTTAGCATTTACAGATGTTGCAGATTTTAGCACATCAATTGGTTTCATACCATAATTCACCATCATCTCCATTTCGCGAGCATTATCTCCATGCGCAAAAACACCAACATCGCCACCAAAACTTATAATAACACCAGCTTTTAAAGCAGCATCAAAACTTTTACGTTTATCAAAAATCTTAGCTGGTTCTGGTTCTATGCCTTTTTTCCAGCCGTTATATTGTTCAACTGCATCGCCAGCAGCAAGGGTGGGGCAAAGTGCAACACCTTTTTCTTTCATCACCTTAAAAACTTCTTCGTCGCCATTGTCTCCATGTTCAATAGTTTCTACTCCTCCTTCTATGGCTCGTATCATACCTTCTTTGGTGGATGCATGTGCAACAACTGGGCGGCCTGTACTTTTTGCAGTTTCTACGATAGATTTTATTTCTGCCACACTAAATGTGGGCATACTGGTTTTATTTAAACCCCATCTATAATCAGCATAAATTTTAATTAAATCTACACCATGTCCTATTTGGTTTCTTACAGTAGCTATTAAATGTTCTCCATCACTTTCTTCGGCTCCTTTGGGTAAATCTATTTCGGTAACGGCTGTTTTTGGGCCATAACTTCCGGTAGCTACAATTGCTCTGCCTGCAACAATCATTCTTGGGCCGGGAGTTAATCCTTTTGCTATACTTTCTCTTAATCCTACATCGTCATAACCAGCACCTTCTGTTCCTAAATCTCTTACTGTTGTAAAACCAGCCATTAAAGTTGTTTTAGCATGATTAATAGCTCTTACCGTTCTTTCTACTCTACTTTCTTTTAGTACTTGGTCGTTCCATTCGGTTTCATTATAGGGATGTAGAAATAAATGAGAATGTCCTTCTATTAAACCCGGAAGTAAAGTTTGCCCAGCTAAAGAAATGGTGGTATCAATCTTAAATTTAATTTGTGATAACTCTATTTGATCGGCAACCATAAAAATATGATTATCCTTTACAATAACGAACCAATTTTTATGCATCTCTTTCCCATCAAAAACCCAATCAGCCTTTAAGAGTGTGGTTTTTGATAGTTCTTGAGCAAAAGAAAACTTTAAAATAAAAACAAAGAGTAAAAATAGTTTGAACTTCATATCATTAAAAAAATAAAATTCAAGCTACACAAAATTTAAGATTTTATAATTTTTTAGATCTTAGTTTAGTAGAAATTTTTCAAATTCTCTATCAGATTTCTCTAATTCCTAAGCTTTAATTGCAAATAATTATCGAATTTATTTTGCTAAAAATAATTTAAAGTCATAAAATTTAAACACAAAAATTTACTAAAATGTTGCCTAGGAAGTTTGGTAAACCTTGCTATATTAGAAACAAATTTTACGTTCATGAAAAACTTTTATCTATTGATATTATTTTTAGGTTTTTTTATCGGGGCAAATGCTCAAGATTTTCTCATCAAAGGAAAAATAACCGATAATCAAAAGCAGATTATTCCCTTCACAACTATTTTTATAAAAGGAACTACTAAAGGAACATCCGCAAATAAAGAAGGAGAATTTGTACTAAAGGTTGGTAAAGGAAAATATAATTTAGCCTTTAGTGCAATAGGATTTAAGCAACTCATTAAATCTGTAGAAGTAAATGGAAATATTGAGCTCAATATTACATTAAATGATGAAGTTTTTGAACTTAAAGATGTTATTGTAAAATCAGGAGGAGAAGACCCAGCTTATGCAATTATTAGAAAAGCCATTAAGCAAAGAAAAAGATATTTAAACGAAATACCTCCATATAATTGTGATGTTTACATAAAAGGAATACAAAAATTATTAAAAGCTCCAGAGAAATTTTTAGGAAGGGATATTAAAAAAGCAGGACAAGAGATTGGTTTAGATTCTAACCGAACTGGAATACTTTATCAATCAGAATCTCAATCAATATTAAGTTTTTTGCCGCCAAATAGTTATCATGAGGAAATGATTTCTTCTAAAGTTGCAGGTGGAAATCGCTCTTTCAGTTTTAATAGGGCATCTGAATTATTGTTAAACTTTTATGAAAATACTCAGGAATGGAATGGATTAAGTAATCGTCCTTTTGTTTCTCCAATTGCAGATAATGCTTTATTTTATTACGATTATAAATTGATTGGAACCACCGTAGAAAATGGTGAGTTTATAAATAAGATACAAATTTTGCCAAAAAGAAAATATGATCCTGCTTATCGCGGATACATTTATATTGTTGAAGATAGTTGGCGAATTTACAGCACCGATTTTTTGATGAGTAAAGAATCTAACATCAATTTATTGGATACTTTAAAAATTAACCAAACTTATATTCCCGTTACTAAAAAAACATGGATGCCATCAAATGTAAAGTTTGAGTTTACGGGTGGTTTTCTTGGTTTCCGTTTTGGTGGATATTATGTTGGCGTTTACAGTAATTACATTTTAAATCCAAAACTAAATCCAAAAGATTTTAAAGAAGTTGTAAAAATAACCAATGAAGTTAATAAAAAAGATTCTACTTATTGGTCTAACGCAAGGCCAATTCCACTTACCCAAGAAGAAACAAGTAACTACATAAAAAAAGATAGCATTGCTAAAAGGAGAGAATCTAAACCTTATTTAGATAGCCTGGATAAAGTAAATAATAATTTAAAATTTAGTAAAATATTGTTGGGTGGATATAATCCTAGAAATAGATTTAAGAAAGAATTTTATCACATAGACCCACTTTTGCCAGCAATATTTTTTAATACTGTAGAAGGTTTTGGTATTAATTATGGGGCTAGTTATACCAAAAGGGTTGATACTATAAACAATAGATCTTTATCTTTAAAAGGAAACATTAGGTACGGATTTTCTAATAAATTGTTTAATGCCAATACCTCTGCAAATATCCCGATAGGTAAAAAGCTGAGTTTAGGTTTACGATTAGGTTCTGATGTGTTAGATTTAAATGATAATGGCACTCTAAGTACATTTGGAAATACTATTAACTCTTTATTTTATGAGCGTAATTATATAAAATTTTATCAAAAGAAATACGGAGAAGCTAATCTTTCGTCGCGTTTACCGTTTGGCCTTTCGGCGAATGTTGGTTTAGCTTATCAAAACAATAAATGGTTGCCAAATAGTACAAGTTACGCTTTCCGCAATGATCCAAAAGCTGATTATACTTCTAACAATCCTTATGTTCCACAAGTTGACTTTCCATTATTTGATGAATATCAAAACTTAAATATTAATGCTTCTTTAAGTTATAATTTTAGCAGTAAATATGTAACCTACCCAACAGGGAGGTTTTATTTACCTTCTAAATGGCCAGTTTTGACCTTTAAATATGAAAAAGCTATCCAAAATGTTTTCGGTTCTGATGCTAATTATGACTTTTTAAGTTTAGGTATCCGTAAATCTAATATCAAATTGGGTTTTTACGGAGAGTTTGACTTTAGTGCAGAAATAGGAAAATTTTTATCATCAGGTAATTTAAACTATCCAGATTTTAATCACTTTAGAGGCAACAAAGCTAAAGCTTTTACACCTGGCCAAAATCAATTTTTATATCTTAATTATTACTTGGAAAGCACCAATCAAGAGTATTTTGAAGGACACGCAGAACAAAATTTTAAAGGTTTTTTCACTAATAAAATACCATTGGTAAGAAAATTAAAACTTCAAGAATTGGTGGGTTTTAATTATTTAAGCACTCCGCATTTAACAAATTATAAGGAATTATATTTCGGTTTGGCTTATACAGGAATAAAGGTTTTTTATGGTTTTGCTTTTGATGGTAATAAGCAAACTCATTCTGGATTTAAAATAGCATACGGATTTTAAATTTATCTATATCCGTATAGTTTAACGAAGCCCTCTCTACGGATTTGTTATAAAAATGAGTCTCCAGACTCAAAAAAGCAAAACATTCCTTTCCGTAGAGTTAAGCGAAGCGCTCTCTACGGATTTATAATAAAGCAGAGTCTCCAGACTCAAAAAAGCAAAACCTAAAAACCCAAAAACTTATCCATCTGCATTTCAGTAAATTTCAAAGTATCATCCTTAAAAAAATCTCCATCTTCGTTAATTTCAGAACTGATATTTGGGATATGCAATTTTAATGGCAACACATGTAAACCAACGTAATTGCAAACGCCAGTTAAATGCTCAATACCTCTAATGTTTCCATATTTCCCAGTAGAGTGCCCAACCAAAGCTGCCTTTTTATCTGTAAAAGAAACAGGAAATTTACAAGCATCTATAAATAATTTCAAGATTCCGGGGAAGCTGCCATTATACTCTGGCACAATAAAAATAAATTTATTTGCTTTTGTTACTTGATTTTGAATGGTTTCAAAATCTGATAAAGTTTTCCCATAATAGCCGCCAGAAATTAAATCTTGAGGTAGGTTTGATAAAGAAAGAATATCAGTTTTTTCGCCTTTTTGAGCTAAAATTTTTTGATAATATTTAGAAACTTTTAGCGAGTTACTATCCGGGCGATTAGTTCCCGAAACAATTAATGTCATGTTGATTTGTTTATAAATTGCTTTAACGTGTGGAAATTGATATTGTTTATATTTGTATCTTGCCGCCCTGTTAAAAGAGAAATAAATTTGTCGAAAATATTAAAAAAACGGCTATTTTTTTAACATCCGCCACAAGTAGGAAGCTTCTAAAAAAGAAAATCATTTAATGAGTAAAATCATAGCAATTGCCAATCAAAAAGGCGGAGTGGGTAAAACCACCACATCTATAAATTTAGCGGCTAGTTTAGCAGTTTTAGAATATAAAACTCTAATTGTTGATGCTGATCCACAGGCAAATTCAACTTCTGGTATCGGGTTTGATCCTCGTACCATAAAAAACAGCATTTATGAGTGCATTATTAATGATGTAACAGCAAGAGAGGCTATCCAAAAAACTGATACTCCAAATTTAGATTTATTACCAGCACATATAGATTTAGTAGGCGCAGAGATTGAAATGATCAATCTTCAAAACCGTGAATACAAGATGAAAGCTGTTTTGGAGCAAATAAATGATGATTATGATTTTATCATTGTAGATTGTTCGCCTTCTTTGGGTTTAATAACTATAAATGCTTTAACCGCAGCAGATTCTGTAATTATTCCTGTACAATGTGAATATTTTGCTTTAGAAGGTTTAGGCAAATTATTAAATACCATAAAAATTGTTCAAAATAGATTAAACCCCGAGCTGCAAATTGAAGGAATTTTATTAACGATGTATGATGTTCGTTTAAGATTATCAAATCAAGTGGTAGAAGAAGTTCGCTCACACTTTGAAAATTTAGTTTTTAATACTATAATCGCTAGAAATACCCGTTTAAGTGAAGCGCCAAGTTTTGGTGTATCTGTAATTATGCATGATGCAAATTCTAAAGGTGCAATCAATTATCTTAATTTGGCAAGAGAGATTGTTACAAAAAATGGGATGGAAAAGGAAAGTGCAAAAGATAAAACGGAGGTGATTAAAAAATGAGTAAAGAAAGAAAATTTGGTTTAGGTAGAGGTTTAGGAGCATTGTTAACAGATTCTCCAGAATATACAAGAGAGAGAAACCAAACCAATACAAACAGCAATTCTTCAGTTTCAGAAAATCCATCTGCAGCTTTAGGTTCTATAAGCCACATTAAAATAAATCAAGTTTCAGTAAATCCATATCAACCTCGTTTTGAGTTTGATGAAGTTGCATTAAAAGAACTTTCAGAATCAATCATTTTACAAGGATTGATACAACCCATCACCGTAAGGCAAATGGGATACAATAGTTATCAATTAATTTCTGGCGAACGTAGGTTAAGAGCTTCAAAATTAGCGGGAATTACAGAAATACCAGCCTATATTCGCACTGCTGATGATCAACAGATGCTAGAAATGGCGTTGATAGAAAACATTCAAAGAGAAAATTTAAATGCTATTGAAGTGGCTTTAAGTTTCCAGAGGATGATTGAAGAATGTGAAATCAATCAAGAAGAATTAGGCGACCGTGTTTCAAAAAATAGATCTACAGTTACCAATTATCTTAGGTTATTAAAATTACCACCAACTATCCAAGCTGCAATTAGGGATAATAAAATTTCTATGGGTCATGCAAGGGCATTAATCAATGTTTCTGATCCTGCAACTCAACTTTATATCTATCAAGAAATATTAGACAAAGATTTATCGGTAAGAAAAGTAGAAGAGTTAGTACGCTCCATAAAGCAAAGAGGAATAAATCCTGCTGCCAAAGAAAAGAAACAAGATGTTTTTTCGTTTCAGTATCAAAAAATACAAGATGATCTTTCTTCAAAATTTGCAACCAGAATTAAAATGAAGGTGCAAGATGGAGGTAAAGGAAGTATAGAAATTCCTTTTCTTTCTGATGATGATTTAAACCGCATCTTGGAATTGCTAGATTGGTAATGTTAAAATCGCTGTTTTTTATACTTTTCATTTTCATTGTTGCAAATACCTATGCGCAACGTAAAGATTCTGTTTCTACAAATAAAGATACCATCACAGTAAAAGATGCGGCCAAAGAAATAGGTTTCAAAGAAAAAGCAAGAGGTTTTACCAAAGAAATCGGCTTACTTTTTAAAGACAGCACCAAATTACAACAGCCCAGAAAAGCAGTTTTACGGTCTGCAATTTTACCAGGTTGGGGGCAAGCCCGTAGCCACGGTTGGTGGAAAGTTCCTTTAATTTATGGTGGTTTTGTAGGTTTAGGTTTAATCTATAATTTTAATAACAATTTTTATAAGGAAACCCTTCAAGAAAGTCAGTTTCGTAAAGCTAATCCTAATTTAGGTAGAGATACATCATTTCTTTTTTCTCAGTATAGAGGAATACCAGATAATCAAATTTTTGGAGCCAAAGATTTTTACCGTAGAAATAGAGATTTATCTCTTTATAGCATGGTAGGATTTTGGGGTTTACAAATAGCTGAAGCTTATGTTGGGGCAAAACTTGCCACATTTGATGTAAGTGATGATTTAACGCTAAAAGTTACACCTTCAATTTACTCGCCAACTTATGGTAGTTTAGGTTTTAAAACTGCTGTCCCCATGTTAAGTTTAAAATTTAATTTTAAATAATTACTTACATTAGCGCACCTTAAAAAAAGATTTCAGCTTAAATATTTGATATGAAAATTGCCCTTATCGGTTACGGAAAAATGGGGAAAATGATTGAATCTATCGCTTTAGACAGAAATCATGAAATAGTTTTAGTGATAGACCAAAACAACGTACAAGATTTAACAATAGAAAATCTGCAAAAAGCAGATGTTGCCATAGAATTTAGTACACCAAATACTGTTTTACAAAATATTGAAACTGCCATAAAAGCAAAAGTTCCTATTGTGGTAGGTACTACGGGTTGGTATGGGCATTTACAAGAAGTGAAAGATAATTGCATTTCTGCCGGTTCTACTGTAATGTATGGTTCAAACTTTAGCGTTGGTGTAAATATTTTTTTTCAAATTAACCAACAAGTTGCCAAGATGATGAACAAATTTTCTGACCAATATGATGTTGGTATGGAAGAGATCCATCATATTCATAAATTAGATTCGCCAAGCGGCACTGCCATCACAATTGCAGAGGATATTATCCATGAGTTTGATCATAAAAGCGAATGGGTTGATGTAAAAAGTGATGACATTGTAACAAATCACAAACCAGAACATCTAATCATAGAATCATACCGTGAAGGTGAAGTTCCAGGTACACATGCCGTAATTTATGATTCTGATGTTGACCGTATAGAATTGAAACACATTGCACACGGTCGACAAGGGTTTGCATTAGGAGCCGTAATAGCTGCCGAATGGTTAAAAGATAAAAGCGGATTTTTCTCCGTTAAAGAAATGTACGATTTTAAAGCTTAAATAAATATGAATTGGAGATTTTGGAATAAGGATAAAACAAAAAAGAAAAAAAGTGCTGGCAGAGAATGGTTAGACGCAATTGTATTTGCCGTTA
Organism: Sphingobacteriales bacterium; assembly: GCA_038237895.1. Classification (GTDB taxonomy): domain Bacteria; phylum Bacteroidota; class Bacteroidia; order Sphingobacteriales; family Sphingobacteriaceae; genus Pseudopedobacter. The sequence goes on from JBBRYE010000085.1 coordinate 12,872, forward strand.
TTGCAGCAACTATTATTAGAGGTTTATTTATTGAAGCTTATACAATCCCAACAGGATCAATGGAGCGTTCGCTACTTGTCGGCGATTTTCTTTTTGTAAGTAAAATGAGCTATGGAGCTCGTACTCCAATTACACCAGTTGCGTTCCCTTTTGCACATCATACCATGCCGGTTATTAATACAAAAGCATATTGGGATGGCATTCAATTACCGTACTACCGCTTACCAGGATTTGGAACTGTAGAACGTTATGATGTTGTAGTTTTTAACTATCCAATGGATGCCGACCCGCCATTAAACCGCCCTGTTGATAAAAGAGAAAATTATATTAAAAGATGTATGGCCATTTCTGGCGATACTTTAAAAATTATTGATGCTAAAGTTTTCATTAACGGAAAACCAGCTGATTTACCTGAAATGAGTCAAACTCAATATTATGTAAAAACAGATGGTACAGATTTTAACCCAAAAGCTTTAGAAGATATTAAAGCAGATGTAGAACGCGTTACCGCCGATGAATATGTGATTACTATGCCTAAAGCCGAGGTTGATAAAATTAAAGCGTTCTCAAATGTAAAAAGCGTAGCTCCTGTAATTGCAGAACAGAATACGTTTGAGCAACAAGTTTTCCCTTCAGAACCTCATTACAAATGGAATCAAGATAATTTTGGGCCATTAATTATCCCTAAAAAAGGATGGACAATAAAATTAGATAGTTTAACTTATCCGCTTTATCAAAGAGCCATTACCGTTTATGAGGGGAATAAATTAGAGATAAAGGGCAATGATTTTTATATCAACGGACAAAAATCAAACACCTACACTTTTAAAATGAATTATTATTGGATGATGGGAGACAACCGTCATAATTCGTTAGATTCTAGATATTGGGGTTTTGTACCAGAAGACCATATTGTTGGAAAAGCTTTATTTGTTTGGATGAGCTGGAACGAAAACGGTAATTTCTTCGATAAAATTAGATGGAACCGATTATTTATGGGCATTCATTAATCGTAAATAAATTGATTTAAAAAAGTACTTGGTTATCCAAGTACTTTTTTGTTTTAAAGATATGATTACCTTTAAATGTGATAATGGTAATAATTTAAAATAAGAGTTTATCTTTGCTTTAATTTAATTTAGTCACGATTTTGATTAAGTTTTTATTCCTTTTAAAATATTAGTTTGCATGATTAAAAAAGTACAAAAGGCGTTTATTATTGATGACGATGAAGTGTACATTTATGCTATTAAAAGACTGATTAAAATTCAGAATTTATGTGAAGAGCTGTTCGTTTTTACTGATGGTCAGCAAGCTGTAGATTATCTATTTGAGCATAAAGATGATGGCACACCAATGCCAGATTTAATTTTGATTGATGTAAATATGCCAGTTTTGGATGGTTGGGGGTTTATAGAAGAGTTTCAAAAAATAGATTCGAACCTCACAAAAAATACCAAGCTTTTTATGGTGAGCTCATCTATAGATCCTAGAGACGTAAAAAAGGCAAAAGCAATACCAATGATCATAAAATACATCTTTAAACCAATCACTTTTGAGGAGTTGAAAGAAGTTTTTTCTTAGGATGTGACAATTCTTCTAAGTCTCTAAAACCAATATTTTACAGTTGATATTTTAAAGTTCTATCTAACACACCAAAAGTAAAATCTGTTTTTTTCATAAAGTATGCTTGAGTGTTCACTTTAAACGTAAAGGGTTTGCACACAGTTTGGAACCCTAGAATCTTATTTCTTTAGATTTTATTCTGATTCCCAAAATATGAATCGAACTATGAATTTTAAAGCCGAAAAAGCAACTTGAGCTTGGGTTCAAACAAATTTAATTTATGAGGTTATTAACTTTATTTTTTTTATTATTAATTTTTAAAGTTTGTTTTTCTCAGGATGTAAAATTTGTAGAAGAAAATACTTTAGAGTCGGTTAAATTTGCTCCTGTTCAAATTAAGAAATCCAAAATATGGTTTTTAACCGACTCTAATGGTTTTGTTAATTTCCCAAAGAATGCGTCTACATTTGTGATTAGCATAAATGCTTTGGGTTATGAAAAACAGGATGTAGAAATATCAAACGATACAATTATTTATTTAAAAAAGAGTTATCAAGTTTTAAATGATGTTGTCGTAAAGCCAGTACCCACTAATTCTAAAACAATTGAGACTAAAAACAGTAAACTTTTTTATGGTTACACGTTTAATTGGACGGGAAGTTTTATAGGGTTTGGTACAATTGTTAACTTTACAGACGGTTTAAATTGGTTAAAAAAAATTACATTTAGTGCTCAAATTGATGGTGACAGAAACAGTAAATTAGTTAGGTTTAGACTTTATAAGTTTATTGAGGATATTAGCAAATGGAATTCTTTAAAACCTTTTAATAGGGGTTACGAAGAAATTTATAATTACGAACTTAAAAATGTTTTTAATAATCCTAAAAATAAATGGATTACTTTTAATATCCCACCAAGTATAGTTTTAGAAAATGGTAATTATTTGATTTCTTTTGAATTAATTCCAAATCAAAAAGATAAATTAAAAGTTTGGTACAGTAGTGATAGTTTTGTACACTCGTACTATAATAAAAAAAGTGATTATTGGGTAGAAGAGAGGTCCGGCCCAAAAGGTGGATTTTATAATATGAAAGTTAAAGTTTTATTGCTTTTCGCGCTGGCATTCAGCCTGTTTCAAATCTCTTTCGCGCAGGAAACTTCCACAAACGCGCAAACGCAGCGCGGTTATCTGCTCGGACCGGGCGATGTCGTCGAAGGC
>JBBRYE010000086.1:0-15632 GCA_038237895.1 Sphingobacteriales bacterium
ATAAATACAAAAATAATTATACGCCTTAAATTTTTAGGCACTTTTTATGTCTATATAAAAAGGATAAATTAATTAAAAATGATAATAGAACATAAAAATGAAATGGTGAGGAAAAGGATTCTATTAGTTGATGATGAACTAGCAATTTTAAAATTGCTAGAATTTATTCTCAAAAAAGATTACGATTTAGTTGTAAAAAACAACGGTTTTGACGCACTGACTTGGTTAGATAATGGAAATATTCCAGATTTAATTATTTCTGATATGGAAATGCCTTATTTTGATGGCGCTGATTTTGTAAGGTCATTGAAAGTGAGTGGTTATTTTCGGGATATTCCATTAATTGTGCTATCTGGGTCAGAATCTTTAGAAAATATCAAGACACGAATTCCCTATCCAATCAATGCTTTAATGTCTAAACCATTTAATCCATCAATTTTAAAAGATAAAATAAAAATTATATTAAATTAGCGAATGCAATTTACTAATGTTAACGTAGAGAATAATCCTTCTTCCAACTCCATCGTTAATATTCTCCATTATTCTAGTTTATTTAATGAAGATCTTATCAAGATTTTTGATCCATCAGAATTTTTTTTAAAAAAAGCAGAAAGCATTGCAGATCTTAAGTATTACACACATATCATATCTGCCTCTGACGTTTTTTCTGTAATAATTATTGAGGTAGATAATTCAAAATTTCAGGAAGCACAAGACTTTATTCTCTCCTTAAAAAACAATTTCTTTACAAAAACTTTCACTACTATATTTTTACTTACTGAACCAAGCAAATTGTTTGTTAGAAAAGCAATGGAAATTGGCGTTAGTGATTGCTATCATGCTCCAATCCCATATAATGATTTAAAAGAAAGAGTTAAATTCTTAAATTTTTATAAGGCATTAAGGTCTCAGGTTTCTCAATTATCACAAGTTCCTCAGGTTGTCTACAGAATTCCTATGTTAAAAAGGTTTTTAGATTTAACTCTCGCCTTTTTTTCTATCATATTTTTATTCCCTTTATTTATAATAATAGCCATTTTAATAAAATTAGATTCTAAAGGACCTATTTTTTACAATAGTAAACGTGTTGGAACTGGATACAAAATATTTGATTTTTATAAATTTAGAACTATGAGAATTGGTGCAGATGCTGAAATGGCAACTTTGGCTACTAAAAATCAATATGAGAATTCTTCGTTTTTTAAATTTGAGAATGATCCAAGGGTTACCAAACTTGGTAATTTTTTAAGAAATACCAGTATAGACGAGTTACCACAACTTTGGAATGTTATAAAAGGAGATATGTCTTTAGTGGGTAACAGACCTTTACCTCTTTATGAAGCAGAACAATTAACTACTAATGAATGGTCTATGAGGTTTTTAGGACCAGCGGGTTTAACTGGCTTATGGCAAACTAGTAAACGAGGCAAAAAAGACATGTCTGAAAGAGAAAGGAAACTTTTGGATAATTACTATGCTAAGAATTACTCTATTTGGCTTGATTTAAAAATAATTCTAAAAACAATACCTGCTTTAATTCAAAAAGAAAAGGTTTAAATTTTATTGATTTTTAATAAATTTTAAAATTCACTATGAAAATAGTTGAATTTTAAGCCCATAAAAAAGGTCATCAAATAAAATAATTTAATGACCTTTTAAAAATTTTCTATAAATCTAGTAAACCAAATCTTTATTAGTTTTTAGTATAGTAAATTTAGATTTTGCTAATTCAAATCCTCCGTAAAGTACAGCTCCAAATATTAAATTTCCTAACAATAAATTTCTTTCAAAAGGTATTGCTGCTACTAAAGATTGATAATATCCTGTAATGTCTTTATTATACATTGTTCCGGTTAACCAAGGTTCTATATCTGTTATAATCCAATGTATAAACACACCAGCTATTGAGCCTAAAAATACAGTAACTACATTAACTTTTTTAATTAAAGAACCAATAAGCACCATTATAGCGAAACTTAAATAAACCCATTGAACGCCTCCATAAAATAAAGTCCATTCACCTGTATAAGAATGATTGATAAAAATATCACTTACAAATAAAACTAACAAAGGCAATAAATAAGCTTTCCATCTCTCTTTAAAATAAGTACCACCAAATAATGCTATTGCGCCTACTGGTGTAAAATTTGCCCAGTTTAATTGCTCGTTTAAATGAACAAAGCGAAAAGATGCAGCTGCAACGATAATGAAAAATATTACCCAATTTCTGATATTAAAATTCTTTAATGACATAGTATTTTATTAAAGTGTAAAAATAGCAATTCTTTTTATGTTATTAAAAAAACCTATTTATTTAGAAATATAACTTTACTTGGCAATACACCAGCATTTACTTTGTATAATAATTTACCGTTTTTATCAAAACATAAAACCACACCTGTACTTGTATAAGATTGTGCATCGCAAACAAAAAATTGTTGGTTTATAACATCATAACTTAAACCATATCCAATTTTATAAGTAGTACCATCAGTAATGATATTGTCTTTAGTTACAGCATCTGTTTTTAAATCATATTCTTTTACGCCTGTTGATGTTAAAAAATATGCTTTGTCTCCCACAATTGTCATTCCACTACCAGTAAACTCCTTACTGCTTGTTACAAGGTCGGTTTTACTATCAATAATTGATAAAGTAGGTTTTACATCTCCGTAGTTTCCTCTAGATTTAACATACACCTTACCATCTGCGGTGGCAACAACACCACCAGGATTATCAGCAACAGCAATTTTTTTAATTTCTGCTAAAGTATTCAAATCAATAACTGAAATTGTTTTATCATAATTATTTGGGTATCCTAAACCGCCAGAATTGGCTACATATACTTTGTTATTAGCAATTGCCATTTGTTCTGGATTTCTACCAACGGTAATATATTTTTCAATAGCTAAACTTGCCGTGTCAATAACAGCAACTGTACCATCAAAAGAAGAAACGAATGCTTTGTTTTTATTGAAAATTACATAACGAGGTTGTCTGCCAACACCATTATTTTTAAAATCTAATTGCTTAATACTTATGGCAGTTTTTGCATTAATTACTTCTACCGTATTTGAGGCATTAACCACAATGTACATTTTAGACCCGTAAATTTGTGCATCATTACCAGTATCTCCTAAACCTCTTTTGTTTTTCTGAGCAAAGAAACTACTTGTTAATGAGCTATTATCCAAGTTATAATAATCTAAAGAGGCATTGTTAGAGTTAAAACCGCCTTCATTTAATATATAGAAACCAGATCTTACAACTGGAATTTCTACTGGTACTTCATCTTTAGAACAGCTGACGATGGTTGTTGCTATAAAAGAAAAAGCTAAAATTTTAAAAATGATATTGTTTGTTTTCATGACTATATAATTGTTTTAATTGTTAAACGTATGGATGTGCCTGGCATTGGAAAACTTCTGATAATATCGTATCTCTCATTAAAAAGATTATTTACTTCTGCAGAAAGGCTAATTGATTTAGTGTAAATTTTTGTTTGATAATTTGCTGATATATCACTTACAAAAAATCCTTTCACAAAATAGAGTGGCTGATTTTGATCTAGATAATATCTTCCCGAGGAAAAAATATTATTATAAAATACGCCCCAACTCTTACTTTGATAACCTGCATTAAACGCAATGGTATGTTTGGGGGTGTATGGAATTTGATTATTATATGTAGATGATGTAGGGTCGGTTTTGTTTAACGCTAATTGATAGGTATAATTGATGTTAGTTTGTATGTCTGATTTTTGATTAATTTGATAATTGAATTTACTAGTAAAATCTGCTCCATATATATTTACTTTCCCAATGTTATACATAGTCCAGATGAATAAATCTTTGTTTGGCAAAGCGATGATTTTATCATTTATCTGATTATAATAAAAATCACTGCTGATAGAACACCAATTAAATTTGCCATTGGTAAATTTGCTAAAAACCAAACCAGCATTGTATTGCTTTGCCTTTTCTGGATTTAATTCCCGAGTGCCAAAATTTATATAGTATAAATCATTAAAAGTTGGGTATCTAAAAATATTTTTGTAAAAACCTTTTATAGTTAAGTTTGAAGATATTTGATAAGCAAATGAAAAGGTTGGCGTAAAAATATTACGCTTTGGTGCAGCATTACCACTTTTTACTTTTTCTTTGATGTAAGTGTTTAAAACGTTCCCTTCAATAGTAAACTTATTTAATTGATACTTCCCTCCTATTACTTGTAATAAACTGGTACGTAATGGATAAGCATATTGGTATTGATTAGTATTTAGGGTGGTAAAAAATAAATCGGCAGCATAATTAAAAGTCAGGTTTTTAATTGGGCTAAAAGTGGTGGCTATCGATTGATAATATTCTTTTTGGGTGTAGTTGTTATCTAACTCTCCTTTTGGGTTTGGTACATCTGGGGCGTTATAATGAGTATAATTACGACTATATTTGCCACTTGCCAATAAATCCCATTTATCACTTAATTTTTGCGTGTATTTTGCTTGAGAATAAAAGTTTTTATCCCATAAACGTTGACGACCTGTTGGGTTATAGAATATTACTGCATTTGGCAACCCTCTTTCAGAATCATAATAGTTTGCTCTAACTTCTAACAAACCATCTTTACCTAATTTACCTCTTATGTCGAAATCAATCTGTAAATCATTAATTTTTGAGTTTTTTCTTATAGCTAAAGTATCTGAACCATCTCCATCCACTTTAAATTTATATTCTCCAGAAGCTTTTTGCAAAGCTGAGCTAACATTAAAACTCCAATTATTAGAAATTTTTTGATCATATCCAATTACAGGGTTAATCAAACCGAATGAACCGCCAGTATATTTTAGAGTCAATTTATTAATTCTTCCAACATCAAAAGAAGGTGCTTTTGTTTTAATCACAATCAAACTAGAGGAAGAAAAAGAACGAGCATTAGTCAATAAATCATCAGGCTGAGCCTGATAAAGAGAAATAGATGCTACATTGTCCAACATCAATTTTCCTAAATCTATTTGCCCAGATTGTGCATCACTTAAATTAATACCGTCAATTAGAATTCCGGTATGGTTTGCGCCTAAACTTCTAACAGAAACTGTTTTTAAGCCTCCTATACCACCATAATCTTTAATTTTTACACCAGCAAAATTTCTAATTGCATCTGCAACATTATAAGAACTTGTTTTCAGGAATGATGATGAATCAATAGTTTGAGTTGCTCTTAAGCTGGGTTTTTCTAAGGTAACTTTTACTTTTACTTCTTTGATTTTTTGTAATGAATCTATTTGCGCAAAACCAGTATGACCGGTTAAAACCAATAAAAAACTAAAGCAGAATAGATTTATTTTAAAAAACATTAATCTAAATTAAGCTCACAGAAAAAAATGGAATGGAAATACCTTTAATAAAAGAGAAGTATCTACACTCATTAGCCTCAATCCGCGAAAGCTATGAATCATATATGTTTTGGCAGGTATTCTGACTTACTCCAAGTTTTTTCTGCCTTCCCATTCGTGATTAGAACAGTGACTTTAAGAATGAAAAACTTTATTAGAGCTTACAGCTGCGGGACAGTTTAGGATTTTCACCTTATTCCCTTTTAATCTCGACCTAAATCGAAAACCATAACATTGCAAAAGTAGAAATTAAGTTTGTATTTCAATTATTATTAAATTTTATTATAATCTTTGTTAGATGCAATTCTTGGTGCATTATACCTTACATTTTCTTTTTCCAGCGTTAATTGCTATTACTTTTTTCAAAAAAACATGGCTAAAAGTTTACTTATTATTACTTTCTACCATGTTGATTGATTTAGACCATCTTTTGGCTAACCCTGTTTTTGATGCTCATAGATGTAGCATAGGTTTTCATCCGCTACATTCTTATTATGCTATTTTTGTTTATTTTATATTTCTTTTTTACCCAAAAAAAACAGTCAAGATTATAGCCTTAGGTTTAGTGATCCATATTTTTACTGATTTACAAGATTGTTTCTGGACATTTTCTAAATGTCATGATTGTTTTGTAAATGCTAAAATATATGAGTTTTTTAGTTTCATGAATTTTTAATGATGGATAATTTTGATGAGCAACCTAAACGAAAGATAATCCATATAGACATGGATGCTTTTTATGCATCTGTAGAGCAAAGAGATTTTCCAGAATTAAGAGGTAAACCATTAGCCGTTGGAGGTTTGCCAGATGGAAGAGGGGTTGTAGCTACTGCAAGTTATGAAGCTAGAAAGTTTGGGGTACGCTCTGCAATGTCTTCTAAAACTGCTCTACAACTATGCCCCAGTTTATTATTTACCAGGCCAAGATTTGAAGCATACAAACAAGTTTCACAAAAAATTAGAGAAATATTTAGCCGTTATACGGATTTAATTGAACCATTATCTTTGGATGAAGCTTACTTAGATGTAAGCCAAGATAAAATGAAAATTGGTTCGGCTATTGATATTGCTAAAGCAATTAAGGAAGCCATTAAAAACGAATTAAATCTAACGGCATCTGCAGGTGTTTCAGTAAATAAATTTGTTGCAAAAATAGCATCAGATATTAATAAACCTGATGGTTTGACATTTATAGGTCCATCTAAAATCATTCCTTTTATGGAAGCTTTACCAATAGAGAAATTTTTTGGTGTTGGAAAAGTGACGGCTTTAAAAATGAAAAATTTAGGACTATTTTATGGCTCGGATTTAAAAAAACTAACCGAAAATGAGATGCAAAAGCATTTTGGTAAAACAGGCAAGTTTTTTTATCAAATTGTTAGGGGCATTGATGATAGATCAGTAAATGCAAATAGAGTTTCTAAATCTATTGGTGCAGAAGATACTTTTGAAAACGACATTGATGATTTAAATGTTTTAATACAGGAAATTAAAAAATTAGCCGCTATTGTTTACGATAGATTAAATGTTAAAAATAAAGAAGGTAAAACACTTACGTTAAAGGTAAAATTTAATGATTTTACCCAAATCACAAGAAGTATTACTTTTATAAAACACATAACTGACCAAAAAATAATTTTTGAAAACGCCTTAGAACTTTTGAACAAAATAAATTTAGAAGATAAAAAAATCAGATTATTGGGGATTACAGTTTCCAATTTTTATAATGAAGAAAATGATATCATCACATTTAGACAATTGAATTTGTTTGAGGATTTTGAAATTGAACAATAAATATTTAAAACACAAAATGAATAAAAAAGCCATTATAATTTTTTTAAAATATCCGGAATTAGGACGTTCTAAAACTCGTTTAGCAGCAACAATCGGAAACGAGAACGCACTTGAAGTTTATAAAGAATTATTAAATCATACATATCTGATTACTAAAGATTTAAATTGTGATAAATTTTTGTTTTATGACAAGGTGTCACCTAATAAAATGCCTTGGGGCGATGATATTTACCAATCTGCTTATCAAAAAGAAAGTGATTTAGGTGGACGGATGGAAGATGCTTTTAAACAATTATTTAATAAAGGATATAATAGTATTTTAATTATTGGTTCTGATTGTTATGAACTTGACAAAGATGTAATTGAGAGTGCTTTTGAGAAGTTAAAAGATAAAAAGATCGTAATTGGACCAGCAAAAGATGGTGGTTATTACCTATTAGGGCTATCTGAAATGATAAAACCTATATTTAGTGATGTTAAGTGGAGTACTGAAAACGTATATTCTGATACTGTTAAAATATTAGAATCTCTAAATATTAATCATGATACAACAGCGACTTTATCAGATATTGATGTCATTGAAGATTTACCAGAAGAATTAAAGTTATTGATTAGTTAATTATTTATAACTATTTGATTTATAATATTAATTAACTTTTAAGAAATATCTAAATAGGGAGTGAAATAATGATTTTAATCATTATTTACTTAATTAAATGATATTTTCAATACATTTTAAAGTCTCGAATCTTACACCCTATTGACCACAGAACCTTCACCATCCAAATATTAAAAATTATCTTTGCATCGTTTAAATAACAAAAATGAGTAAACACGGAAGAATTTTAGTAGCGATGAGTGGTGGTGTGGATAGTTCTGTTGCTGCCGTAATGTTGCATGAACAAGGTTATGAAGTTATAGGATTAACGATGAAGACCTGGGATTACGCTTCTTCTGGCTCAAATTCTAAAGAAACAGGATGCTGCAGTTTAGATTCTATAAATGATGCTCGCTCTTTAGCTGTTGGTTACGGAATGCCCCATTATATTCTTGACATAAGAGATGAATTTGGGGATTTTGTTATCGATAATTTTGTTGATGAATATCTAGCTGGTAGAACTCCAAATCCTTGTGTATTGTGCAATACACATATTAAATGGGAAGCTTTATTGAAACGAGCAGATAAATTAGATTGTGAATTTATTGCAACTGGGCATTATGCAAATATACGTAAACAAGATAGTGGCCGATACGTGATTTCTAAAGGTAAGGATGAAAACAAAGATCAATCTTATGTGCTTTGGGGCGTTTCTCAACAAAACTTAGCAAGAACAAGATTTCCTTTAGGTTCTTTTTCTAAACCAGAAATTAGACAAATGGCTTTAGATATGGGTCAGCAAGAATTGGCTAATAAGAGTGAAAGTTATGAGATTTGTTTTGTGCCAGAAAACGATTATCGTTCTTTTTTAAAACATCGAGTTCCTGATTTAGAATCTGAAGTAAATGGTGGCGATTTTGTATTAACTGATGGAACAAAAGTTGGAAAGCATAATGGTTATCCTTTTTACACTATTGGGCAACGTAAAGGTTTAGGCATAGCTTTCGGCCATCCAATGTTTGTGACTCAAATTTTACCAGAAAGTAATACTGTTGTGCTGGGAACTCAAGATGAATTACAAAGAAGAGAAGCTTTAGTAAGAAACATCAATCTGATTAAGTATGAATCTATTATGCAGCCAATTGAAGCTACCACAAAAATTAGATATAAAGATGCTGGCGCATTGAGTTATATACAACAAGTTGGTGATAATATGAAAGTGAATTTCCATCATGCCGTATCAGGAATTGCGCCTGGACAATCTGCTGTTTTTTACGAAGGGAACGATTTATTGGGTGGAGGTTTTTTAGTTTAGTTTTTTTGCGTTAACGATTGAAGCGACATCCTTTTTGCTTTTCACAAAAAGATACATCCGCCAGCTGGCGGAGTGTTAAAACGCCATCATAAAATTATTATATCTAATTGATCATCATAATAGATTTATAAACTAAATTCTACGTTTTTATACTAAATTAGTATTGATGAATAAATTCAACACCTTCGTTTTAATTTCTTTCTGTTTTTTAATTTTATCCTGTACAAAGGAAAATAACGCCCCGGCAAAAGATTTACAAGCTGAATTTTATCCATTAAAAGTAAGTTCTGTTTTAGTTTATGATGTAGATTCTACCGCTTACAGTAATTTCACCAATACCAGCACCAATTATAAATTTGAAATTAAAGATAGCATTACTAATTCTTTTAGTGATTTAGCTGGTGACTTGAATTATAGAATTGAAAGGTATAAGAGATTAAATACTGTTTCTCCGTGGATATTTCAACAAGTTTTTACCAGAAGTAAAACAGTAAGAAGTGGGGAAGAATTTATTAATAATCAGAGATTTATCAGAATTATTTTTCCCCCTTTAGCGGGAAGTGTTTGGAATGGAAATTCTAAAAATACAATTGGCAAACAAGATTTTATAATTGAATCTGAAATTACACCTATAACTATTAACAATATTACTTTCGACTCTACGATTGTAGTTAAAGAAATTGACGAGCAAAATTTAATTAGGGAAGATTTAGTAAAAGTTACTTACGCCAAAAAAGTAGGTCTGATACAAAAAGAGGTTACTGCTGTAGATAAAAATATTTCATCTGGAAAAATCACGAATGGGTTTAAGTTTACTTTAAAGATTAAAAATATTAGATAATTTATTTTGCATTAAAAATTTAAAGCTTTTGTTATTTTTGTTTCACAATCTACTTAATATTTATATTGAATGAAAAAAGTAACTATTGCTTACTTATTAATTTTTACTGCAATAGCTTCAACGTGTTGCTTTATATATTTCTCACTTTTTATATATGCTAACATCTCATCAAATTTAAAAACCGGAGAAGATAAATATGATTTTTTAGAGAGTTCTAATGCTTTGATTCTAAATTTACGTGAGGCAGAATCCTTTGAAAGAGGATATTTAATTAGTAATGATACAAGTTATTTAAACCAATATAAGAAATCTTTATACAAATTAGAATCAGAAAAAGTTAGGTTTTTTACGATATCAAAAAGTTATGGATTAATTGAATCTAATCCTAAAGAAATTGAAAGATTGCGTTTGCTCATCAATATAAAAATACAAGAGATGAACAAAATCATTTTTTTACAAACCGAAGGTTTACATGAAGAAACTGTTCAACTGGTTAAAGGAGAATCTGGAATGAAGATTATGGTTGATTTAGTTGATGTTTTCCAGGATTTATATGCAGATCAAAAATTTAAAGAAACTCAAACTAAAATTTTTGTAAATACCAATCTTAAAAGATTTAAAACTTATATTTTAAGTAATTCAATTTTTACAATTATAGTTTTATCATTAATTGGGTATTATGTAAAGGTTTGTAGTAACAAGCAATTATAATTTATCAGGGAAAAATAAATCGGTAAAATTTACATAAAATAATTCTTTAGAGGCTCTTGTTGTAGCAGTGTAAAGCCATCTTAATAACTCTATATTAATCATTTCTTGAGTTAAATAACCTTGATCTATAAAAACTGCATTCCATTGCCCACCTTGTGCTTTATGGCAAGTTACAGCATAAGCAAACTTAATTTGTAAAGCATTAAAATAAGGATTTTTTTTTAACTCTTCCATTTTAGCTCTTTTGGTAGTTAAATGTTCATAATCTTTCATCACTTCATCAAATAAAACTTTTTGTCTTGCATAAGGCAAATTTGGTGTTTCAGCATAAAGCGTATCTAACATTACCTTGCAGGTTAAAGGTTCCTGATCAATATCAGCAAAAAGAATTTGAACTTCGGCAAATCTAAAGCCATACATTTCTTGGATATTTTTAACCCGAGTGATTTTCCCAATATCTCCGTTGGCAATAAAACCGCCTTTCTCCTCTCCTAACCAAAAATAATTATTCTTAACCACCATCACTAAATCACCACCGGTTATTTCATCTTCACGCCATAAAATTTGATTTCTAATGCTTTGATTAAAGATATTTGCTCCCTTGTTTGATCTGCAAACAACCAAACAATTTTCCATTCCGTATTTATCATAAGCATAGCTTAAACCCTCCACAATTTTATCTCCCATCATTCTATAAACATCTTTAAAACCTTTGGTAACCAAAGTAGGGAAAACTTCTTCTTCAGTCCGGATAAGTTCTCTTATAGTGGTAGCATTATGTAAAATACCAGATTCTAGCTCTTGTCTTACCACTTGGGTAAGCTCAACCTCAGAAACCTCTAATTGAAAATGGATTAACTTTTCTTTGACCAAAGCGGGGCTTTCTAAAGATCCTACAGGAGGCAGCTGGGCGGTATCACCAATAAAAATGATTCGGTTATTATTCTGATTTTCATAAACATAAGAAATTACATCCTCCAATAAACTACTTCCGCTATAATCCGTTTTCTCATCTGCAATCATAGAAGCCTCATCAATAATAAATAAAGTGTCTTTATGTAAATTAGCAGCCAAACTAAATTGCATATCTGGCGAAACCGCCGATTTTTTTCTATATATTTTTCTATGAATTGTTGAAGCTTCCTTATTTGAATAATTACCCAAAACTTTAGCCGCCCTACCCGTTGGTGCTAATAAAACAGTTTTAAGATTATACCTTGGCAATAATTTAATAAGCGTACTAATGACTGTTGTTTTCCCAGTACCAGCATATCCTTTTAAAACAAAAACACAATTATCCTGCTTTAAACGCATAAATTGGTCAAGTTTATCAAACAAATAAAGCTGTTGAGGATTAGGTAAATGCGGAAAAGATTTTGCTAAATCATGTGCGATGCTCATTGTCTCAAATTTCGATAAAATATTATGAAGATGTTTGGTTTTTATAAGATAATTTGGGCGTTTTAACACGCTTTTCGCTGTATCTTTTTTTTTGAAAATGTAAAAAAAGGATGTCGCTTCAATCGTTAACGCAAAACAAAACCTTAACAATTTTTAACGGCTTTAATTACTGACCTAGGTTTACAGATAAATTTTTACTTTTGTTTTGTATGAGCGATAAAATTATCCTTTCTGTAGATGGCTTTGAAGATTTAAACCTTAAAGACCTAGAATTGTATTTAGAAATTGGTCTTAATTCTTATAATTATGCCATCATAAACCCATCCGATAAAGGTGTAAAGTCTATCGCACACAAGCCAACAGTTATTTATAACGATTTAAACGACTCTATTTTACAAGGAAGTTTTGCCAAAACAAAAATTAGTTTACCTACACAAAAGTTTACGTTTATACCTTCAGAAATTTATAATCACAAAGATTTAGATAATTACAGCAAATATATTCAACCTTCTGATAATGATAAAGTTTTGACTAAATCTTTAGAAAAATCTGGATTAATAGTAATTTACGCATTGCCAGAATTACAATTAGATAAGTTAAGTACAATTTTCCCAAACGCAGAAATTTTCCCTCAATTGATGCCTTTTTATAATGGGATTACTTATGCCTTTAGTCAAATTGGATTTTCTCAGTTGTTTATTAATATTAAGCAAGGTTTTGTAGAAATTATTATCCTAAAAGATCATCAATTTCAATTCTACAATGTGTTTGAGTATCAAAATGATGATGAACTTCTATATTTTATATTGTTATCAGTGCAACAAAATAAAATTAAGCCAGTAAGTGTTACCGTTAAAGTAAGTGGGGAAATACAACAGTTTGGAGATACCTTTAAAAAAATTGTGAAGCAATTCCCTCGTACAGAAGTTACTGATCAAGATAGTCTTCCATTGTTTTATAATGGATTAGGACAGCCTGTAATGCCACGTTTCTTTTCTTTATTAAGTTTGCATTTATGCGAATAATTAGCGGAAAGCTTAAAGGAATCAGGTTTAATCCTCCAAAAAATTTACCGGTAAGGCCAACAACAGATATGGCCAAAGAAGCCTTATTTAACATCTTACAGAATCAAATTGATATTGATTTTATAAAAGTGCTGGATTTATTTAGCGGCACTGGTAATATCAGTTTAGAATTTGCTTCACGTAATGCTATCTCAATTACCTCGGTTGACAAAAATTTTGGATGTTTTAATTATCTCAAAAAAATAGCTGAAGAACAAAAAATCGATAACCTTAATGCCATTAAAGCTGATGTTTTTAAATTTTTGAATGAAGAAACAGAAAAATTTGATTTAATTTTTGCCGATCCACCTTATGATTTAAATCGAATTCCTGAGATTGCCACTATAGTTTTTGAAAAAGACTTATTAAACGAAAATGGTATTTTAATTATAGAACATCAAAGTATGCAAGATTTATCAAACCATCCAAATTTTACGGATAAACGTGTTTACGGGTATTCTGCTTTTAGCTTTTTTAAATTAAAACCTTAATTTTAATCAAAATTTTTCTCATGAAAATTGCATTGTTCCCAGGCTCTTTTGATCCGATTACAAAAGCTCACGTTGATATATTAAAACGTTCTTTATCATTATTTGATAAGATTTATGTTGGTATTGGAACCAATAGTACCAAACAATCTTTAATGACAATTGAGCAAAGATTAGAAATGATTACAGCTGTTTTTAAAGACGAACCCAAACTAGAAATGGTAGCTTATGAAGGGTTAACGGTGAATTTTTGTAAGCAAATTGGGGCATCTCACATGATTAGGGGCATTAGAACTGTTTCTGATTTTGAATATGAAAAAGCAATTGCTCAAATGAATCATTCCTTAATCCCAGAAATAGAATCAATTTTCATTGTGAGTAAACCCGGCTATTCTTCAATAAGCTCTACCATTGTAAGGGATATTTTGAGATATGGTGGTGACGTTAGTCAATTTGTACCTAGTGCAGCTTTGCCTTTTTTGAGGTAGAAGAAGATTCTTAATCACTCAAAGTATTAAAAAACTGTTTCAATCTCAATTCAAAATCTAAGAATAAAGAATAATAAATCATGAATGAACTTGAAAAAATATTATTTGCAGTTTCTGGAATATAAGAGTTAAGGGATTCGTTTCTACTCAAAATCATGTTCATCCATTCTTGAGCATTGGTAATTAAATTAACCTGAGCTGCGTATCTTGTGGCGTCTTTACTTCCTCTAATTTCTACATTGCCTTGATCTTCTGCAAAATCTTGCATTACCTTCCAAGCTAACTCATGCGTAAACTCAAAACTTTGTATCAATCCTTGTTTTAAAATATCTGCGATGCTTTTGGCAACTTCTTCAAAAACTTCTTCGTCTTCAAAATCCAAATTTTCATAAGATGCTTTGATATACCCGATATTTTGAGAAAGTTGATTTAAAGCCTTTCGGTAATTGCTGAAACGCTGTTGCCATCTTATATCTTTTTTCATCTGTAATCTCTTTTTCAATGATTAAATATAGATATTTTTTAATTTTCAGTGGATTTACTTTCCGATGCAAAACTTAGAAAATATGTTCTCTAAAAGATCATCAGTAGTAACTGTACCTACAATTTCACCTAAATAATGTAAAGCTTGTTTAATATCCAAAGCCAAAAAATCTGAGGTAATTGGATTATCAATTCCATTTAAAACCCGATTTAAAGCTTCTTCTGTTTTTTGTAAAGCTTCTAAATGACGGATGTTACTTACAATAACCTCATCAGAATTTAGCAAATTTAGATTTACAGCATCTAATAAAGCATCTTCCAATAATTGAAGATTCACTTTTTCTTTAGCAGATATTTGTAAAATGGTGTGGTTAGAGTTGTTTAGTGGATGTATATCAACTTTATTGGCAATTACAATTAATGTGCTGTTATTTTGATTGATAACTGTTTTTAAATCAGTTAAAATTTGATCTAATTCTTCTTCATTTGTTTCTTTAGCATCAAATAGATAAAACACTATAGCAGATGATTTTATCTTTTCAAAAGTTCGCTCTACTCCTTTCGCTTCTATTATATCTTGGGTTTCTCTAATTCCTGCGGTATCAATAAACCTAAAGTTAATTCCTTTGATGTTAATTTCGTCTTCAACCGTATCTCTTGTAGTTCCGGCAATCTCCGAAACTATTGCTCTTTCCTCGTTTAATAAAGCGTTTAACAAAGTAGATTTTCCCACATTTGGCTTACCAGCAATCACAACAGGAACTCCGTTTTTAATTACGTTTCCTAAATCAAAAGAGCTAATCAGATGTGAAATATTTTTATGAAGCAGTAGAATTAACCTTTTTAAATCATCACGATTAGCGAATTCTACATCTTCCTCACCAAAATCAAGTTCTAACTCAATCATACTCGCAAAATGAATTAGCTGCTCTCGTAATGCTTTTAATTCATTAGAAAAGCCTCCTCTCATTTGTTGCATAGCCAATTGGTGTGAAGCTTTTGAATTTGACGCTATTAAATCTGCAACTGCTTCTGCTTGAGACAAATCTAATCCCCC
>JBBRYE010000087.1:0-15220 GCA_038237895.1 Sphingobacteriales bacterium
AATATGGTTAATGATGAAATAATTGGTAATCAACAAGTAGTAGTTTGTGCTCCATTTATCCATTTAAATAGTTTAGCTGGCCTAAAAAAAGGATATGATAAAATAAGTGTTGGTGCACAAAATGCACATCAAGAAGAATCTGGAGCTTATACTGGAGAGATTTCTGCTGGGATGTTAAAATCTATAAATGTAGAATATGTTATTTTAGGTCATTCTGAAAGAAGACAATATTTTAAAGAAGATAATGCCTTGTTAGCTAAAAAAACGGATATAGCTTTAAAACATGGTTTGAAACCTATTTTTTGCATAGGCGAGTTATTATCTGAGAGAGAAAGTGGAGAATATTTTAACGTTGTTAAATCACAATTAAATGAAGGAACTTTTCATTTATCAGCCGATGAGTTTTCTAAATTGGTAATTGCTTATGAACCAGTTTGGGCAATAGGAACGGGAGTAACGGCATCATCAGAGCAAGCTCAAGAGATACATGCATTTATAAGAAAGGAAATTGCAGCCAAATACGGACATAATATTGCAGACGAAACTACCATTCTATACGGTGGAAGTTGTAATCCTAAAAATGCAGATGAATTATTTTCTCAGTCAGATATTGACGGTGGTTTAATTGGTGGTGCGTCTTTAAAATCCAGAGATTTTGTTGATATAGCAAAAGCTTTTAACAGCAAATAATTTTTTATAAATACCCAAATTAAGCTTTTACAAACTTTATTCGGTTATTTTTTATGTCTTGTAATATCTTAAAGTTAAACAGGTTTTGGGTATTAAAATATTTATTTGGGCGTTTTAACACGCTTTCTGCTATATCTTTTTTTCTGAAAAAAAAAAGGATGCCGCTTCAATCGTTAACGCAAAAAACTAAAATACCTCGTTAAATTATCCTATGAATTATAAAGAATTAGTTTTTACCGTCATATCCGATCAGGATTATCATCAAGATTTATTAATTGCTGCATTGGGAGAAATTGGGTTTGATACTTTTGAGGAAACAGATTTCGGTTTTAAAGCCTATATCATTTCTGCTAAATTGAATGAAGATCAGGTTACTGAAGTATTAAAACCATATCATGAACAGTTTTCTTTTTCTTACGAGGTTAATCTTATTCCTCAAAAAAACTGGAACGAGGTATGGGAAAGTAATTTTGAACCCATACACATTAAGGATCAGGTTTATGTGAGGGCAAACTTTCATCAACCAAAGCCAAATTTTAAATATGAAATTGTAATTGATCCTAAAATGGCTTTTGGTACGGGTCATCATCAAACAACTGCCATGATTATGGAATATCTTTTAGAAACCGATTTAAAGGGTAAAACTGTTTTAGATATGGGTTGTGGAACAGGGATTTTAGCCATTTTAGCAAGTAAGTTAGGAGCAAAAAGTTTGGTAGCTATAGATTATGATGAAGTTTGTTTTGAAAGCACATTAGAAAATTCTGCAGTAAACCATTGTGAAAATATTGTGGCTTTATGTGGTTCTAAAGAGATAATCCCAAATGATTTTTATGAGGTGATTTTAGCTAATATCAATAGAAATATTTTAATAGATCAAATGGCGAGTTACGCCAAAGTTTTGCAAGATGATGGAGAGATATTTTTTAGTGGTTTTTATGAAGAACCTGATTTAGACATTATTGAAACAGAAGCTGCAAATTTTGGTTTAAAATACATAAGTCATAAGAAAACAGATTTATGGGTAGCGGCAAAATTTATTAAATAAAAGGATTTGAGAGTACATTTTATAGCTATAGGAGGTGCGGCCATGCACAACTTAGCAATTGCATTACATTTAAAAGGTTTTGAAGTTACCGGATCTGACGATGTGGTTTACGAGCCATCAAAAACCCGACTAAAAAATCAGGGAATTTTACCAAAACAAGAAGGCTGGCATCCAGAGGATATCACAAAAGAAATTGATGCGATAATTTTGGGAATGCATGCTAAAATTGATAATCCTGAATTGCTAAAAGCACAAGAGTTAGGTTTAAAGGTGTATTCTTATCCAGAATATATTTACCAACAATCAAAAAATAAAATAAGGATTGTAATAGGTGGAAGCCACGGCAAAACCACCATAACTTCAATGATACTTTATGTTTTGAATTATTTTAAAAAGGATTTTGATTATTTGGTAGGTGCACAAATTGAGGGTTTTGATAATATGGTTAAATTATCTGATGCACCAATAATTGTAATTGAAGGAGATGAATATTTGGCTTCGCCTATTGATAGGCGTCCTAAATTCCATCTATATAAAGCTAACATTGGTGTGATTAGCGGTGTTGCTTGGGACCATATTAATGTTTTTCCAACCTTCGAAAACTATAAAGAACAATTTAGTCTATTTATGGATACAATTGAACCCAATGGAAGTTTGATTTACTGTGAGGAGGATGAGAATTTAAAAAATTTAGTAGAAAATCATGATATTGAAAACCGTTTAGAATTAATCCCATATCAAACTCCAAATTATAGAATTTTAGAAGGAAAAACATATTTAAAAAATGTTCTTAAAGAATATAAAATTAACGTATTTGGAAAACATAATTTAATGAATTTGAATGCGGCTAGATTAGTTTGTAATAAAATTGGAGTTGATAATGAGGATTTTTATAATGCAATTGCCTCATTTAAAGGAGCAGCAAAACGTTTAGAAATAATTTTAGAAACTGAAAATTCTATAATTTTTAAGGATTTTGCTCACTCTCCCTCCAAATTACAAGCCACTATAAATGCAGTTAAAGAACAATATCCAGGTAGGATATTAATTGCCTGTATGGAACTGCATACATTTAGTAGTTTAAATGAGCAATTTTTGAAAGAATACGCAAACACAATGAATGGCGCAGATATTGCTATTGTTTTTATTGATGAGAAAACTTTCTTTCAAAAAAGTTTAAAACCGTTTCCTAAGGATAAAGTGATGGAGGCGTTTTCTAACAAAAAATTAAAGTTTTTTAATCAGGCAGAAAAAATGGAGGATTACTTAAAATCATTATCTCTAATAAATTCTAATTTATTGATGATGAGTTCAGGTACTTTTGGAGGTATTGATTTAGTTACATTGGCTCAATCCTTATCAACAAAATAATTTATTTTTAATTTTGCGTTGTTTACTTATTGATTAATTCATTAAATTAAAAGATTAACAAATGAAGTTTTTAGGAAAGAAGATTAGGCTATTAAGACATCAAAAAGGATGGAGCCAAGAAGACGTAGCAAGGCAGCTAGATATTTCAATACCAGCATTTTCAAAAATTGAAACGGGAATTACCGATATTAATATTTCTAGATTAGAACAAATTTCTGCTTTGTTTAATTTAAGTGTTGTTCAGTTATTAACTTATAACGATCCAGAACAAGAAATAAAAAATGCAACAGATTTAGAAATGTTAACTAAAAAGCTACATGAAAAAGATGTGGAAGTAATAGAATTACAGAAAAAAGTAATTGAACTTTACGAAGAAATAAGAAACGTTAAAAGTTTTGTATAAAAAAAAGTCCTGAAATGATCAGGACTTTTTTTTGAGAAAGATTTTTTAAGCCTACAGCGCCTCAGAAACCACTTCCTTAACTTCTGGAACCATTCTTTGTAATAAACTTTGAATACCAGACTTTAAGGTGATAGTAGAAGAAGGACAACCACTGCAAGACCCTCGCAACTCTACAGTTACAATTCCATCAGAAAAAGAACGATAGCTGATTGCTCCGCCATCTTGTTCTACCGCAGGTCTTACGTAATCATTTAATATTTGTTGAATCTTAATTTCAGTTTCTGTACCTGTAAAATTTAAGTTTTCTTCTTCAACATTTTCTTGTACGGCGTATTCTGATTCAATTGCTCCCTTTACAAATTCTTTTAACAATGGTTCTATATCTGCCCATGTAGCATCTTCAGTTTTGGTAACGGTAACAAAGTTACTAGCAAAAAACACTCCGTTCACAAAATTGAATTTATATAGTTCTGTTGCAAATTTTGAATGTTCTGCACTAGCTTTAGTAGGAAAATCTACACTACCGTTAATCAACAATTTGTTTACAATAAACTTCATTGTTGCTGGGTTTGGAGTAGATTCTGTATAAACGGTGATATTCATAATCTTGTTATTTTTTTGTAAAAGTACTCATCAATAAATTAAGCTAAGCTTAGCAATTTTGTTTTTACCTCAACATGACTTTTAAATGCCTGTGTAATTTGAAGGATTAATAGCTTTTAATTCAATCTTTAAATCATCGTTAATTTTTAAACCATCAATAAAATGTGCCATTGTATCTCCGTTAATTTCTGTGTTGGTACGTGTTAAATCTTTTAAGGCTTCATAAGGATTAGGATAATTTTCCCTTCTTAAAATTGTTTGGATTGCCTCTGCAACTACAGCCCAATTGTTTTCTAAATCTTTTTGAATCTCTTTTTGATTAAGCAATAATTTATTTAACCCTTTTACTGTAGATTTCATCGCAATTAAAGTATGCGCCAACGGAACGCCTATATTTCTTAAAACTGTAGAATCGGTTAAATCTCTCTGTAATCTACTTACTGGTAATTTTGCGGATAAATGTTCTAGAAGGGCATTAGCAATTCCTATATTACCTTCAGAATTTTCAAAATCAATAGGATTAACCTTATGTGGCATAGCCGAAGAGCCAACTTCGCCCTCCTTAATTTTTTGTTTAAAATAATTCATGGAAATATAGGTCCAAAAATCTCTATTTAAATCAAGAATAATATTATTAATCCGTTTAATACCATCAAACTGGGCTGCCAGGTAATCATAATGCTCTATTTGAGTAGTGTTTTGTAAACGTGTTAATTTTAAGGTATTATTCACAAAATCATTACCAAATTTTTTCCAATTGATCATCGGAAATGCAACATGATGAGCATTGAAATTTCCTGTAGCCCCACCAAATTTAGCTCCGTAAGGTATAGCTTTCAACAATTCTAGTTGATTTTCGATACGCTCTACAAAAACCATAATTTCTTTTCCTAACCTTGTTGGCGATGCTGGTTGTCCGTGTGTATGAGCCAACATAGAAATATGCTCCCATTCTTTTGCCAAGTCTTTTAATATGTGAATTAGCTCCTGAAGCTGAGGATAATAAACAACCATCATTCCTGCTTTAAATGAATAAGGAATAGCTGTATTATTAATGTCTTGAGAAGTTAAACCAAAATGGATGTATTCTTTATATTGAGAAAGTTTTAATTGATCAAATTTATCTTTGATAAAATATTCTACTGCCTTAACATCATGATTGGTTGTTTTTTCTATTTCTTTAACCTTCAACACGTCTTCATCTGTCATGTTGATGATTTCTGATTTTACAGTTTCTAAGTTTACTTTCATCAATCCATTTAGAGCCGGAATTGGTAATTCTGATAAAGCAATAAAATATTCTATTTCAACAAAAACCCTAAACCTAATTAATGCAGCTTCAGAAAAGTAAGCACTTAAATTTTCGGTTTGTTTATGATATCTGCCATCAATTGGAGAGATGGCGTTTAAACTAGAATAATCCATTTTTTTTTGTTTTGCTGCAAAAATACAAAAATGAGTGGGTTGGCGTAATCAAATTTATTTTTGTACGCTGATTGTCAGAAAAATAGATTTCTTTAAAATTAATATTAATTTAACACGGAAACTTTGGAAATGACTAAAGTTTCCTTAGTTTTGCACCCGAATTGAGCTATGGAGAATATTGAAGCATTTATTTTAGAGGAAGCTGAAAAGCTTTTTATGAAATACGGAACTAAAAGCATAACAATGGATGATATTGCCAAGCAATTGGGAATGTCTAAAAAAACAATATATGCCAACTTTAAAGACAAAGATGATTTAGTGACCAATTTGGTGGTTAAAATGATGCAGCATGATGAATGTTGTATGGAAGAAAGAACCAATCAATCTGAAAATGCAGTAGAGGAAATTTTTTTGATGATGGATTTTTTAAAGGAAATGTTATCTAATATCAACCCTGTTATATTTTATGATTTAGAAAAGTATCATAATAAAGCATATAAAATTATGATGGATTTTCATCAAAATCATATTTATGAGCATGTAAAAATTTGTTTAAAAAGAGGAATAAATGAAAATGTTTTTAGAGAAGATATTAATACAGAAATTTTATCGCAAGCAAGGGTTGCCCAGATTAATTGGATTTTTGAATCAGATTTAATTAGAAGTGGAAACCATAGTCTCTATGAAGTTTTACAAGAACTAACTATGCATTTTCTTTTCGGTATTTGTACACTAAGCGGACATATTTTAATCAATAATTATACAAACAAAGTCAAACAAACTATATAATGAAAACTAAAAAAATGCTGATAACTGCTATTTTGAGTTTAACAATTGGAAGTTTATGGGCACAAACAGATAGTGCGAAAACTTACAATTTTAATCTAGAACAGTCGATAGAATATGCTTATGGGCATCAAACAGCCTTATTAAATGCCGCTTTAGACCAAAAAATAGCTGATGCTAAAGTAAAAGAAACCATTGGAATAGGTTTACCTCAAATTAATGGCTCTGCAGATTTTAAAGATTTTTTAAAATTACCTACTTCTCTTTTACCTGGTGAGTTTTTTAACCAACCTGGCACATTTGTTCCTGTTAAGTTTGGTGTTAAGTATAACTCTAGTGTAGGAGCATCAATTAATCAATTATTATTTGATGGTAGCTATATTGTAGGATTACAAGCATCCAAAACATATAAAGAACTTTCTCAAAGGGCTTACACAAGATCAAAAATTGAAACTAATGTTGCTGTTACTAAAGCCTTTTATATGGTTTTGGTAAGCAATAAGCAAATAGAATTATTAGATGCAAATATTGCACAATTGAAAGGGCAATTAAATCAAACACAAGCTTTATTTAATAATGGTTTTGCGGAAAAAATTGATGCGGATAGACTAAGAGTTTTATACAATAATTTAACTACTGAAAAGGAAAACGTTTTACGCTCTTTAGAATTAGGTATTACTATGCTAAAGTTTCAGATGGGAATGCCAATTGAAAACACGCTAGCGCTAAATGGTTCAATAGAAGGAGTTAAACTAGATAAAACAAATATAGCAACAGATAGCACAGCTTATGCAAATAGAGTAGAATATTCATTATCAGAAACTCAGCTTAAGCTATATCAATTAGATTTAAAGAGATATAAATCTCAGTTCTTACCCAGTTTATCTGCTTTTGGTAATGGCTCTTATCAGTTTCAAAGTAACAACTTCAAAAATTTGTACGATCAAAGTTTCCCAAGTGTAATTGTGGGTTTGCAATTAAATGTGCCAATTTTTAGTGGATTGCAAAAAATACAACGAGTTAAGCAAGCAGAATATACAGTATTAAAATCAAGAAATGATTTGTTCAATACCAAAAATGCTTTGAACCTTGATATAAAGAACAGCGTTACAACTTATACCAATAGCATCAATTCTTTAGATAACCAACAAAGAAATTTAGATTTAGCTAACGAGGTTTTAAGAGTTTCAAAAATTAAATATGAGCAAGGTGTAGGTTCGTCTATAGAAGTAACACAAGCGCAAACATCATTAAAAGAAGCAGAAAACAACTATATAAATGCCTTATATAATGCTTTAATAAGTAAAGTAGATACTGAAAGAGCAACAGGAAAAATTAATTAACAGCAAACCTTATCAAATATAAAATCATGAAAAAATTATTAATCGCTTCGCTTGTTTTGTTTATAGCAGCTTGCAGCAACAATCCAAAAGATAAAAAAGCCGAGTTAGAAAAATTAAAAAAGGAGCAGACAGATATTAACGGCAAAATTGCCAAATTAGAATTAGAAGTAGGATCTAAGAAAGAGGAGGTAGCAAAAGATGTGGAAGTTTACGAAGTTAAAACAGCCGCTTTTAAAAACTACATTGAGATTCAAGGTAAGGTTGATGCAGAAAAAAACGTACAAGCTAATCCAGAAGCGATGGGTGTAATTACTAAGGTTTATGCTACTATTGGACAAAATGTTTCTCAAGGCCAGGTTTTAGCACAAATTGATGATGCAGTTTTACGTCAAAGTATGGCTCAATTACAAACCTCTTTAGATTTAGCTACTAATTTATTTAAGAGACAAAAAAATCTTTGGGATCAACAAATTGGAACTGAGGTGCAATACTTAAACGCTAAATCACAAAAAGAAGGTTTAGAAAGACAAATGGGCGTTTTAAGACAACAAGGCAGCATGTATAAAATTAAATCTCCTATTTCTGGCACTATAGATCAAATGGATTTTAAAGTTGGGCAAGCAGTACAGCCTGGAGTTTCTGGAATTAGAGTGGTTAATGCAAACGACTTAAAAGCGAAAGCCTCGGTATCAGAATCTTATGCTGGTAAAATTAATCAGGGTGATGAAGTAATTGTAATTGTACCAGATGCCACTGATTCTGTAAAAACAAAAATATCTTTTGCTGCAAAAACCATCGATCCAACTAGTAGAAGTTTTAATGTTGAGGTTAAATTACCAAGCAAAAAATCATATAGACCAAATATGTTGGCTGTTTTAAAAATAGTGGATTATACCAATCCAAACGCAACCGTTGTACCTATTAGAGCAATCCAAAAATCAGAAAATGGAGATTATTTGATGTTGGATATCAATGGTAAAGTACAAAAAGTTGATGTGAAAGTTGGAAACATTTACAACGGATTAGCAGAAATTTTATCAGGAATTAAGGCAGGCGACAAAGTGATTACAGTGGGTATTAATGGACTTAATGAAGGCGATACTGTTAAATTGTAAATAAAAGTTTTTTCATAAAGATGGGAACATCATTATAAATAAAAAATGAAAGATTTAGAAAAAGAATTTAAGCCCTCTAGCTGGGCTGTAGAAAATAGAACGGCAATTTACGTTTTAACATTTATGCTTTTGGTAGCAGGTTATTTTGCGTATTTAAGTTTGCCGAAAGAAAATTTTCCGGAAATTACCATTCCGAAAATTTTTGTAACTACCATTTATCCAGGTACTTCTCCTGCAAATATGGAGAACTTGGTAACCAAGCAAATAGAAAAGCAAGTAAGATCTCAGCAAGGATTAAAGAAGGTAACTTCCAATTCTTATCAGGATTATTCTATCATTACTGCAGAGTTTAACGCAAACGTAGATATTGTTGTAGCTAAGCAACGTATAAAAGATGCTGTTGATAAAGCAAAGTCAGATTTACCAACAGATTTACCTAAAGAGCCAACGGTTCAGGATATAAATTTATCTGATTTGCCAATCATGTATTTAAACATGTCTGGTGATTTTGATTTAAAAACAATCAAAAAATATGCAGATGATTTAAAGGATAGGATTGAAGCTTTACCAGAAATCTCTGGAGTTGACATTGTGGGAGCTTTAGATCCTGAAATGGAAATTAACGTTGATTTAAATAAAATGGCGGCAGCAAAAATTTCTTTTTATGATATTGCAAATGCAGTTGGAAAGGAAAATGTTTCTGCATCGGGCGGTACAGTCCCTATTGATGGTGTTCGAAGGACTTTAAACATCAAAAAAGAATATAAATCTGCAGAAGAAATTGGTAACACCATAGTACAAACGCCAACAGGTGGATCAATTTATATAAAAGATATTACCACTGTTGTAGATGGTTATAAAGAACAAGAATCTTTTTCTAGACTTTACGGCAAAAACGTAATTACCTTAAACGTTAAAAAACGTTCGGGAGAAAACCTGATTGAAGCATCTGATAAAATAAGAGATATAGTTGCAGATATGAAAGCAACACAATTTCCTAAAGCTTTAGAAATAGTTGCTACTGGCGATCAATCTGATAAAACTAGGGTTACACTTCATGATTTAATCAATACAATCGTCATCGGGTTTATCTTGGTAACCTTAATTTTGATGTTTTTTATGGGAATAACCAATGCATTGTTTGTGGCACTCTCAGTTCCGCTATCTATGTGTGTAGCATTTTTGTTAATGCCAACCATTGGTTTTACCATGAATATGATTGTATTATTTTCTTTTTTATTAGCATTAGGAATTGTAGTGGATGATGCCATTGTTGTAATAGAAAACACCCATCGTATTTATGATAACGGAAAAACACATACTGTTAAAGAAGCTGCTAAAATTGCGGCAGGAGAGGTGTTTTTACCAGTATTTTCTGGCACCATGACTACGCTGGCTCCTTTTGTTCCTTTGGCATTTTGGCCGGGAATAATAGGTAAATTCATGTTTTTTTTACCAATTACATTGATTATCACTTTGCTGGCTTCTTTGGTTGTTGCATATATTATTAATCCGGTTTTTGCGGTAGATTTTATGGAATCTCATGATGAGAATGAAGTTTACAACCCTAAGTTTGATAAAAAAGTAAAGAAGATGTTAATGTATTTGGGTATTGCTGCAGTAATAGCTTACCTAATTAATTTTGGCTTCGGAAACTTTGTAGTTTTAATTGCCTTATTTTATTTATTACAGCATTTTGTATTAGAAAAAGTAATTAGAAAATTTCAAAGAAATATTTGGCCAAGAGCCCAAGCAAAATATGGGAGATTTTTAGAGTGGGCATTGCATCGCCCATATACAATTTTGGGTAGCACATTTGGGTTATTAATTTTTGCTATCGTTTTAACCGGAATTATTCCTCCAAAATTTGTGTTTTTCCCGTCATCGGATCCGAATTTTGTTTATGTATATACTTCTTTACCAGTAGGTACAGATCAATCTTATACTAATGAAATCACTAAGAAAATAGAGAAAAAAGTAACTGCAGTTGTTGATAGTTTAGGTAAACAAAACGTATCATCCATTATATCTAACGTTACTGTTGGTGTGACAGATCCACAAGATGAAGATCAAGGAAATTATCCAAACAAAAGTAAAGTTACTGTTGCTTTTAAAGAGTTTGGCGAACGTACTGGTAATCCTTCACCAGTTTATTTAACAGCAATCAGAGCTGCTATTAAAGGAATTCCGGGAGCAGAAATTTCGGTTACTCAAGAGCAATCTGGGCCGCCAACGGCAAAACCTATAAGTATTGAAATAACTGGCGATAATTTAGATTCGTTGGTTTCTACCTCTCAAAAGTTAAAAAGTTATTTGGTATCTAAACAAATTGGTGGAATTGAAGAACTAAAATCTGATTTTCAAAATAATAAGCCAGAAGTAATTTTTGATATTGATAGAGAACGGGCAAACAGACAAGGCATTTTAACCAGAGATGTTGCTACAAATTTAAGATTTGCCTTGTATGGTGTAGAGGTTTCTAAGTTTAGAGATTTAGATGAGGATTATCAAATTAACGTAAGAGCAAAAGAAGATCAAAGAAATAGTTTACAAGCTTTAAGAAATCTTCAAATTACCTATCGCGATATGGGAATGGGAGGAATTATTCGTCAAGTGCCCGTTTCTACTTTTGCAAATATTGATTATGTAAATACTTACGGCGGTATCAAAAGAAAGCAAGGCAAACGAATTATTATGCTCTCTTCTAATGTTTTATCTGATTTTAATCCAGGAGAAGTTAATAAGAACATTGAAAGCGCCATTAAAGATTTTAGAAACCCAGAAGGAGTAGTTATTAAAATGGGTGGTGCGCAAGAAGAACAAGCAGAAACAGCTAATTTTTTGGGGTTAGCTTTAGGTGTTGCATTTTTCTTAATTTTAATTATTTTAGTTATTCAGTTTAATTCAATAGGTAAACCGATTATCATTTTAAGTGAGATTATATTCAGTATTATTGGTGTACTATTAGGAATTACTATTTTCCACATGGAAATGTCGGTGGTAATGATGGGGATTGGTATTGTTGCCCTTGCGGGGATAGTAGTACGAAACGGAATTTTACTGGTAGAATTTGCAGATTTAATGATGGATCAGGGAATGGATGCCTATGAAGCTATTTTAGAAGCCGGAAGAACTAGAATGACACCAGTTTTATTAACCGCAACAGCAACCATGTTAGGCTTAATACCATTGGCCGTTGGCTTAAACTTAGATTTTGCAGCTTTACTGAGCACAGGAAATCCTCATATTTATTTTGGTGGAGATAACGTTGCTTTCTGGGGACCTTTATCATGGACCATGATATTTGGTTTAAGTTTTGCAACTTTCTTAACCTTAATTTTGGTGCCTTCTATGTATTTAATTAGGGCAAAAATTAAAAATAGATTGGCAAATAGAAAAAAGAAAGAAATGCCACTAATAGAAAACGAATAATTTTATAGAAAATTAATTTTAAAACCCCTGTTTCATATTAAGAAGCAGGGGTTTTTTATTTAACCCAAATTTTTTTAAATTAGAGAGTTATGAAATTTATAAAGCTAAATATGAATTTTTACTTTTTTTGCGTTAACGATTGCAGCGATATCCTTTTTGTACGCCAGCCGGCGGACAAAAAGATTTAGCGAAAAGCGTGTTAAAACGCCCAAATTTTTATCAAGACAAATATTGAATTTCAAAATACAAAAAGAAAACTAACCATCTTGAAAAATAAATTTATCTTTTATTTCTCTTCCTTTTTACTTCTAACGCTACTTTTTACTGCCTGTAAATCAAGAAAAAAATCTCTACAAACTGCTAATTATCAATTAGAAAAACCCTCAAATAAAATTGCAAGTAAATATGCTGAAGAGATGGAAGTCTCTAAAAGTGATATCAAAAACGGAAAACTTTATAATTTTATTGATGATTGGGAAGGTACAAAATATCAATACGGAGGATTAAGCAAAAGCGGAATAGATTGCTCTGGATTAATCTTTCTAATTTATCAAGAAGTGTATCACAAACATATACCAAGGATGACGAACCAGCAAGTAGAAATTATCAAAAGAAAATACGAAAACCAATTTAAGGAGGGAGATTTAATTTTCTTTGATTTTGATGGCAAAAAGTTTAGTCATGTAGGGTTGTATTTACAGAATGGATATTATGTACATGCTAGCACCAAAAAAGGAGTGATGATAGAAAAACTACAAAATCCATATACTTACAAGTATTTTAGTAGAGGTGGAACTGTAGAGTAAATTATGATTGGTAAAATGTATCTTCAACTTAAACGTTAAACATTTTATGAAAAGCAAGTATGCGATCTTATTTTTACTTTTTTTTACAATATCAAAAACATTAATTGCTCAAGTAAAATTACTATCTGTCAATCAATTAGAAAACAGAATTAGTCAGGGAAAAGATACCGTTTATGTTGTTAATTTTTGGGCAACATGGTGTGCGCCTTGTGTTAAAGAAATTCCTAATTTTGAAAAACTTGGGATTACCCACAAAAACCAACCTTTAAAAGTTATATTAGTGAGTGTTGATTTTAAATCGAGGTTAGAAAAAGTGGTTTTACCTTTTGTAAAACAAAATAATTTAAAATCTGAAGTTTATGTACTTGATGAAGATTCTGAACAAACCTGTATTGATAAAATAAGTAAAGATTGGGCAGGTTCTTTACCAGCAACCTTAATCATCAACAAGCAAAAAGGATTAAGAAAATTTTACGAACAAGAATTTACTTACCCCCAAATAGAAAAAGTATATTTAGAAAATAAATAAAATATGAAATTAATTCTCAAAAAATTCGCTTTTTTTTTCTTGATTTTTATCGAATCAATAAGTTTCGCAAAAGCACAAACAGGTTATAAAGTTGGAGATATTGCCTCTGATTTTTCTTTAAAAAATGTGAACGGTCAAATGGTTTCATTAGCCAATTATACAGATGCTAAAGGATTCTTTATCGTATTTACCTGTAACCATTGTCCGTATGCTAAAATGTATGAACAAAGAATTATGGACTTGGATAAAAAATATGCTACACAAGGTTATCCTGTTATTGCCATTAATCCTAACGACCCAAAAGCGTATCCAGAAGATTCTTTTGATAACATGATCAAACGCTCCTCAGAAAAAAAATATACTTTCCCTTATTTAATTGATGAAACGCAAAGTATAGCTAAAGCTTACGGAGCAAAAGCTACCCCACATGTTTACTTGCTTCAGAAAACTAAAAAGGGTTTAGAAATCGCTTACATTGGGGCTATAGACAACGATACTGAGGATGTAAATCCAGATGGAAAAACTACTTATGCAGAAAATGCAGTTCAATCTGTAATGAATAATAAAAAGCCTCAAATTACCCAAACTAAAGCCATTGGTTGCTCAATTAAATGGAAAGATGAAAATTAAGTTTTTAAAATTTCAAATTTTAGTAATCTGCTTTTTGGTAATTACTGGCTCTACAAAAGCTAGTGATTTTAATACTGATACGTTGCATTTAGGTAATAAGGTTGAAGGTTTTAATTTGCCTAATACAGTACCTGGGCAACCTAAAATGGTAGGCTTAAATGATTATAAAAATCAAAAAGGTGTTATAATTATCTTCATGACAAATGGTTGTTATCATTGTATAAAATATCGACAACGTATAAAAGATTTACATACACAGTACGCAAAAAGTGGATATCCTGTAATTACCATAAATCCAAGTAACCCAACTTATGCTTTTGAAGAAACCACAGAAGAAATGGTGAAAAATGCAATAAAAGAAAATTACGAATTTCCTTATTTACAAGATTCTACCCAAGAAGTTACCCGGAATTATGGCTTGCGTAGCACACCAACTGCTTATATATTGCAATTAAAGGGTAACGATTGGATTTTAAAATACAAAGGCCCATTAGATAACGATATG
Source organism: Sphingobacteriales bacterium (assembly GCA_038237895.1). Lineage (GTDB taxonomy): Bacteria > Bacteroidota > Bacteroidia > Sphingobacteriales > Sphingobacteriaceae > Pseudopedobacter. The sequence goes on from JBBRYE010000087.1 coordinate 14,687, forward strand.
GAGAACAAAAAGAAAGAAAAAATCAACTTTGTTCAAAACGTTTTAGATGCTTTAATTCATCATAAAAAAGATGTTATTTACCTAATGAGAAGTTAATTAAATTGCGATTTATTTTTTTCTGAAAAAAGAAATAATGATGTCGCATAAACCGTTAACTCAAAATCTTAAGTTGTTTATAAATTATAATTTCTTCAACCAAATACAATTTAGTTTTAATCCCCCCTAAAAATTCCCGACCTTCATTTTCTATTAAAATAATATATCATGACATCAAAAAAAGATGATTATTCATTTTGGAGCAAATACAAAAAATTTGCCGCGAATGAAATCCTACTTTATGTAATAATGGTGGTAGGGATTCTGTTGGGAATTATTATTTTTAGTTAAATTGAGCAAAATTAATTAACGTCGATTATCAAAAATCTTACATCAAAATTAAATGAAATTAAACCTTAAACGCCCATTGGCATTTTTCGATTTAGAAGCCACAGGAATTAATGTAGCCTCTGACCGAATTGTAGAAATTTCTATTCT
>JBBRYE010000088.1:0-15142 GCA_038237895.1 Sphingobacteriales bacterium
TGCAAGATTTTTGGAAAAAATTAATTTTAAAAAATAAATAAAAGCTTTTTGCTTTAAAAAATGGAAAATTCTTTTTCGATTATAGATATTTTAGAAACTTCTTGGGAAATTACCAAAAAGAATTTTTTATTAATTATTGGTTATTCTTTGGTAGCCTTTGTTACATTGGCTGTGGTGCAATTTATATACATGGGCTTAGCAACCTCCCAAAATGTAATATTAAGTACCGTAGGCTTTTTTGCTTTTTTGATTATAAATAGTATGGCAAACTTGGGTTTTTATAAACTCATTTTTAGATTAATTGATGAAGAGGAAGAGGATTTTTCTGTAAAAAAAGTTATCCCTTCCTGGAAAAACATTCTCAGTTTTGTAAGTATAACATTATTATTAGGTGTGATTGTAGCAACTTTTACTCTTATTTATACCCAATTTTTAAAAAATGGCTCATTTGCGGATTTCATAGAAACTATAAAAAGCAACCCTTTATATTTTGAATCTCTTGCAGTAATTGCTTTTATATTATTGTTATTAGCAACCATGCGTTTCATGTTTTTTCCATGTTTTATTGTGGATGATGATTCTACTGGATTTGAATCTTTAAGACAGAGTAGAGCCTTAACTCATGATAATCTGATTAAAATTATGGTAGTATTAGCTATGGTTGTGGGTTTTATAGCATTAGGTTTTTTAGCCTTAGGAATTGGTATTATTGTAACCTATCCTTTTACAAACGTAATATTAATTGTTACTTACCGTCGCTTAGTGAATAGCTATATCAACGAACATCCTGAAGAGAAAAAAGTAGGATTATAAAATGGGATTAAAAGCTTTCTTTAGTAAGATGTATGCTGCTTATGCTATCCGTAAAATGGAGAAATGGAAGTTAAATGCACTACAATATCAGGAAAAAACGCTTAAATATCTTATCTCAAAAGCAGCACAAACCACGTTTGGTATAAACCACAATTTTTCAAAGATTAAAACCTATCAGGATTTTAAACAACAAGTTCCAATTTTCGATTATGAGGATTTAAAGCCTTACATTGATAAAATAATTGAAGGTGAAAATGATATTTTGTGGCCAGGTAAACCTCAGTATTTGGCCAAAACCTCTGGAACCACATCTGGCGTAAAATACATTCCAATATCTAAAGAATCAATGCCGCAACATATTAAGGCTGCTAAAAACGCTTTACTTTCTTATATTTATGAAACTGGCAAAACCGACTTTGTAGACGGTAAAATAATTTTTTTGCAAGGTAGCCCAGTGATGGAAAAAAAAGCCGGAATTTCTTTTGGAAGATTATCCGGCATTGTGGCAAATCATGTTCCATCGTACCTTCAAAAAAACAGATTGCCTTCTTTTAATGTAAATTGCATCGAAGATTGGGAAAAAAAGGTTGATGCTATTGTAAATGAAACCTTAGATGAGGATATGCGTCTAATTTCAGGAATTCCACCTTGGTGCCAAATGTATTTTGATAAACTTTTAGCAAAAACAGGAAAATCTAAAATTAAAGATGTATTCCCAAATTTTAAACTTTTTGTTTACGGCGGCGTTAATTATGAGCCATACCGGGCAAGACTAGAAGAGACTTTAGGATTTAAAATTGATAGTATTGAAACTTATCCTGCTTCAGAGGGTTTTATAGCTTTTCAGGATAGTCAGAAAGATAAATCGTTATTGCTTTTGGTTGATGCTGGCATTTTTTATGAGTTTATCCCAACAAATGAATTTTTTAATGAAAAGCCAACTCGTTTATCTTTAGGAGAAATAGAGTTAAATAAAAATTATGCAATTATTTTGAGTACTTCTGCTGGTTTATGGGGATATTCTTTAGGTGATACCGTGAAGTTCGTTTCAAAAAATCCTTACAAATTATTGGTAACCGGACGCATAAAGCATTATATATCAGCATTTGGCGAACATGTAATTGCAGAGGAAGTTGAGCAAGCTTTGTTAACTGTAGCAATAAAACAAAATTTAGAAATTACAGAATTTACCGTTGCTCCGCAAGTTAATCCCCCGAAAGGGGAGTTACCTTATCATGAATGGTTTGTAGAATTTTTGGAAGTTCCAAAAGATTTAAGCCAATTTGCATTAGAAGTTGATGAGGTTTTACAACAAAAAAATATATATTACAAAGACCTAATAGAAGGGAAAGTATTGCAGCCTTTAAATATAAGACCATTAATACCAGCTTCATTTATTAATTTAATGAGAACAGAAGGTAAATTAGGGGGACAAAATAAGGTTCCTCGTTTAGCCAACGACCGTACATTAGCCGATAAATTAGTACAATACATTATTAAAAGTAAAAAGTAGTAATTGTAAAATTTAAAGTATAAAGTAAAAAACATAAAGTTTGGCCTAACAACCTAACCAACTAACAATCTAACCAATAACTAATTGCCTCAACAAATAAAAAATATCGCCATTTTAGGCTCAACAGGGAGTATAGGTACACAAGCTTTAGAAGTGATAGATGCTAATCCTACATTATTTCAAGTTTCTGTTCTAACTGCGCAATCAAACGTAGATTTATTGATTGCGCAAGCCTTAAAGTTTATTCCCAAAATTGTTGTAATTGGTGATGTAAATAAATATCAAGTTTTAAAATCAGCGTTAAAGAATACTTCCATTGAAGTTAAAGCTGGCATTGAATCACTTTCTGAAGTGGTAGCTTTACCAGAGTTAGATACGGTTTTAACGGCATTGGTTGGTTTTGCGGGATTAAAGCCAACTATCGCTGCCATTAAGGCAGGAAAGCATATCGCGTTAGCAAATAAAGAAACTTTAGTAGTTGCTGGAGAGTTAATTACAGCTTTGGCTAAGCAAAATAATGTCAATATCTTACCTGTAGATTCTGAGCATTCGGCAATTTTTCAATGCCTTACCGGCGAGTTAAATCCTATAGAAAAAATATATTTAACCGCTTCTGGAGGCCCGTTTAGAGGAAAAAACATCAAATTTTTATCTGAAGTTACCAAACAACAAGCCTTAAAACATCCAAATTGGGTAATGGGAGCAAAAATCACTATAGATTCTGCTTCATTAATGAATAAGGGTTTAGAAGTGATAGAAGCTAAATGGCTTTTTAATTTAGATGTCAATCAAATTGATGTCATTGTTCATCCACAATCTATTATACATTCTATCGTTCAATTCGAAGATGGTTCAATGAAGGCACAAATGGGTTTACCTGATATGAAACTTCCCATTCAATATGCATTGGCTTACCCAAATCGTTTAAAAAATGATTTTAAAAGATTCAACTTTTTAGATTATCCTATGTTAACTTTTGAACAGGCTGACATGAAGACATTTAGAAACTTGGCTTTGGCGTTTGAAGCTTTAGAAAAAGCTGGAAATATGCCATGTATTGTCAATGCGGCAAATGAGGTAGTGGTGGCAGAATTTTTGAACGATCAAATTGGTTTTTTGCAAATGAGTGAAGTGATAGAAACATGTATAGCAAAACTAGATTTTATTAAAAATCCATCATTTGAAGATTATTTTGAAACCGATAAACAAACCCGCATTTTTGCGAAACAAATAGTAACAAATATTTAATATTACAATTAAACAAAAAAATTATAAATGGATGTATTAGTGATGATTGCTCAACTAATTTTAGGGCTTTCAATTTTGATAGTGTTGCATGAATTAGGTCATTTTTTAACAGCAAGGGCATTTGGGATTAAAGTAGAAAAGTTTTATCTGTTTTTTGATGCATGGGGATTTAAACTTTTCAGTATAAAATACAAAGATGTAGAATACGGAATTGGTTGGTTGCCCTTAGGTGGATATGTAAAAATTGCAGGGATGATAGATGAGTCTATGGATACCGAAGCAATGGAAGCGCCAGTACAACCATGGGAATTTAGAGCAAAACCAGCATGGCAACGTTTAATTGTAATGTTGGGCGGTGTAACTGTAAATGTAATCTTAGGCATTTTTATTTTTTGGATGCTAACCTTTAAATATGGAGAAACATATTTGCCTAATCAACAACTACAATATGGTATTGCACCAGGAATTGTAGGGCAGCAGATAGGATTAAAACCTGGCGATAAGGTTACAGAAATTAACGGACAAAGCTTTGTTAGATTTGATGAGATACGAAGTTCTAAAGTACTTTTAGGCAATTCTACACTAACAGTTTTAAGAGATGGCCAAACAGAAAAAATTACTGTTCCTAAAAATATCTTAAATAATGTTTCTGATTACGGTATTGATGAATTTGTTGCTCCTAGATTAAAATCAAAAATTGGCGAAATAAGTCCCGGAAGTGCTGCAGATAAAGCTGGATTAAAAAAAGGCGATGAAATTATTGCAGCAAACGGTGAAGCTGCTAACTTTAGTGATGAATTAAGAAGTATTTTAAATAAGAATAAGAACAAAACATTGCAGATTTCTTATTTACGTGGTAATGATAGTTTAACGGTTCCTGTTAAAGCATCTGCCGAAGGTACTTTGGGTTTCTTCTTTGATACTAAAGGTTTAAAAATGGAAACCGAAGATTTTTCTTTTATGGCAGCATTACCAGAAGGAGCATCTAAAGCATGGGGCTCTTTAACAGATAATGCAAAAGGATTAAGTAAAGTAGTTAAAGGAGAAGTAAAAGCTACTAAAGCATTTTCTGGTCCTGTAGAAATTGCCCGTAAATTATACGGTGGAACTTGGGATTGGATTAAATTTTGGAGTATTACAGGCTTACTTTCAATGGCACTAGCACTGATGAATTTATTACCGATACCGGCTTTAGATGGTGGACATGCGGTATTTTTACTAATCGAAATGATTAAAGGAAAGCCATTAAGCGATAAATTTATGGAAAGGGCGCAAGTTGTGGGCTTTGTTATCTTAGCCACGTTGATGGTATTTGTTTTAGGTAATGATGTATTTAAGGCGTTTACCAAATAGAGTTTGGAGGTAATAAGTTTTAGGTTGTAAGTTTAAATTTATAGCTACTTTTTTTTGGGCGTTTTAACACGGTTTACACTATATCTTTTTTCAGAAAATAATAAAAGATGCCGCTTCAATCGTTAAGGGGAGAAAACCTAAAACATTTAACCTAAAACTTATTACTCAAGAAAAAATGGACTATTTTAAATTCTACGACATCCCGGTTTCTTTTCATCCAGATCAAGCTTTGGTGAGGAAGAAGTTTTATGAGCTGAGTAAAAAGTATCATCCAGATTTTCATATCAATCAATCTGAAGAGAAGCAGGAAGAGATTTTAGGATTATCCACTTTAAATAACAAAGCTTTACAAACACTCTCTAACTCTGATAAATTAATTCCTTACATCTTAGAACTTGAAAGCATATTAGAAGATGGAGAAAAATACCAGCTTCCTCAAAGCTTTTTAATGGATATGATGGATGTAAACGAAGCCATTATGGATTTAGAATTTGAAGAAAATGACGATAAATTATCAGAAGTAAAATCGAATGTTGAAGATATTGAAAATAATTTAAATCTAGAATTACAGGCCTTAGCAGCTGACTTTGAACAATATGAAATAAATAATAAGTCTAATATATTGAATCAAATCAAAGATATTTGGTATAGGAAGAAATATTTGTTGCGAATACGGGAATCAATTAATAAGTTTGCAACCCGTTAACAAGCTAATGTTTGTTAAAAAAATGCCCAGCTGGCGGAACTGGTAGACGCGTCGGTCTCAAACCCCGATAGGAAACTGTGCCGGTTCGATTCCGGCGCTGGGTACATTAAACCCTCTTTAACTAAAATTAGAGAGGGTTTTTTTAATTAGTGAATAAGGTTTTAATTTCTAAGTTATACTTATGATACTAATCTTATTTTTAACTTGTATCTGTTTGTTGTTATTAATAACAAATCTTAGAAAGGTTTATTTGATTTTATATAGAGGTGGTTAACAGATTTTTTTAAATATTTGTTAATTAATTTTAATAGATTTTATTTCAATAAAGCATCCCATAATATCTCTACCGGATGTAATGCAACTTTATCCGTTCCATCTTTAATTTGATGCCTGCATGAAGTACCAGAAGCAGCAATAATAGTTTCTTTAGCAGCATTTCTAACCTCAGGAAATAAAACCAATTCGCCAATTTGTTGCGAAATTTCGTAGTGCTCTTTTTCATATCCAAAAGAACCCGCCATACCGCAACAGCCGGATGCAATAAGCTCGGTTTTGTAATTTTTGGGCAGACTTAAAATGGTTTCTAAATGTTTTTGTGAGGATAAAGCTTTTTGGTAGCAATGCCCATGAATTTTGATGTTTTTAGCATCCTGATGAAAAGAATCAGATTTGATATTTCCCTTTTCTACCTCTTTGGCAATAAACTCTTCTACTGTAAAACTGTTTTTTGAAAGGTTTATGGCATCAGCTTTAAGCTGAGGATTTGCTAAATCTATATATTCGTCTCTAAAGGTTAATATGGCTGATGGTTCCACACCAATTAATGGCGAATTCTCAGTGATTTTATCTTTTAAAAGCGCAATATTTTGATTGGCTATCAATAAGGCTTTTTTAACAAATCCTTTAGATAAATAAGCCCTTCCGCTTTCTAAATGATTAGGGATAATAACCTCGTAACCTAATTTTTCTAATAAAAGGATCGATTTTTTGCCAATTTCCACATCGTTATAATTGGTAAACTCATCACAAAATAAATAAACCTTTTTAGATAAAGAATGTGGTTTTGGACGCTTTTTATACCAGTTTTTTAAAGTTCGAGTAGCTAATTTTGGTAAGGTTCTATCTGGGTGAAAACCGATTAAAGAATTTAAGAATCTCCTTAAAGTAACGTTTTGGAAAATAGCATTATAAATAGATGGAGCAATAGCAGCCAATTTCATCTGACCGCTAAAGTTTCCTATTAATTTTACTCTGAAGGAAGCGCCATTTACATCATAATAATGTTGTAGAAATTCGGCTTTCATTTTGGCAACATCAACTCCTGATGGACACTCGGTTTTACAACCTTTGCAGCTTAAACATAAATCCATTACCTCCTTAATCTCGGGGTGATTAAATGAAGCCTCGCTTGCAGGCAGACTTAAATATTGTCTTAAAACATTGGCTCTAGCCCTTGTGGTATCTTTTTCAAATCGGGTTGCCATATAACTTGGGCACATCACTCCGCCAGAAATGGCACTTTTTCTACAATCTCCAGAACCCGAGCATTTTTCGGCTAAAGCCAAAATACCACCATTTTCAGAAAAATCTAAAGTGGTATTTATCAACTTGATATTTTGATTTGGCTTTACCCTTAAATGGGTATCCATTGGTGGTGTATTGGTTATTTTCCCGGCGTTAAAAACCTGATTTGGATCAAAAATGGTTTTAATTTTTTTAAACAATTGGTAGGTTTCTTTTCCCACCATGCTTTCAATAAATTCTCCACGCAAGCGGCCATCGCCATGCTCTCCTGATAATGAACCATTATATTTTTTGACCAGCTTAGCCGTATCTCTCAAAATAGTTCTAAACTTTACTAAACCTTCCTCAGATTTTAGGTTAATCATGGGTTCAACATGAAGTTCTCCAGCACCAGCGTGAGCGTAATAAGATGCTTTAACGCCATGAAAATCTAAAAGAGCTGCTAAATCTCTGATATAATCCGGTAAATCAAGCGGAGAAACGGCACAATCTTCTATCAAATTTACAGGCTGAATGTCGCCTCTTAAATTCCGCAATAAACCCAAGCCAGCCTTTCTAATATCCCAAGCATACTTTGTTTCGCTATTTTTTAAAACAGGGAAGGCATAACCTAAATTTAAATTTTTAAGCTCGGCAATTAAAGCATCAGCCCTGAGCGAAACTTCCGATGCGGTATGCCCCATAAATTCTACCATTAAAATAGCAGCAGGATCATCAACTATAAAAAATCTGTTTTTATGATATTCGGGGTGGTTGATGGTGAAATCGCATATAAATTTATCAACCAGTTCTGATGCGTAAGGTTGATGATTTAGTACAACAATGTTTGCTTTTAAAGCTTCATCAATAGAATTTGTATGGATACAAACCAGCGCAATTTCTTGCGGAGGCAAATCTATCAGGTTTAGTTTAGCTTCGGTAATTAAACATAAAGTACCTTCAGAACCTGCAATTAATTCGCATAAGTTATTAGTTTTTCCTTGCGGATGATAAGGCTGCATCCCTAAAAGCGCATCTAAGGCATAACCTGTGTTTCTACGCGATACTTTTTTATTAGGGAAATTTTGGTTGATTAAATTTTGATGATTTTCATCCGTTAACAAACTATTTAAACCAGTTTTAATTTGCTGATAAAAGGGGTTTGCTAGTTTTAGACTATTTTTACCAATGATCACTTCAGAACCATCACTTAAAACAGCTTTAATTTCTAAAAGATGGTCTCTTACCGCTCCCCAAACAATGCTATGTAAACCGCAAGAATTATTCCCAATCATGCCACCAATCATTGCCCTGTTAGCGGTAGAAGTTTCGGGGCCAAACATTAATCCAAAAGGCTTTAGATAAAAGTTTAAATCATCTCTAATCACGCCCGGCTGCACCTTAACCCATTTTTCGGCAACATTAAGCTCAATAATTTCGAGAAAGTATTTAGAAATATCAACCACAATACCGTTTCCTACAACCTGTCCGGCTAAAGAAGTTCCTGCTGCCCTTGGTATAAGAGTTAATTGATGATGATTTGCAAACTCAACAAGCAGAATAAGGTCTTTATTGTCTCTAGGCAATGCTACAGCTATGGGTTTTTCCTGATAAACAGAAGCATCTGTAGAATAGGCTAAAAGCTGCGTTTGATGTTCGGGTGATAAATCAAAAAATAATTCTCCACTAATTTTTTTGCTTAATAAATCAAATGGAAAAGGAGAGGATAGAGGCATATCATGTATTTGATCTAAAAAGCTTTAGTAAAGCATGTAAAAATAATTATTTAACATCCTTTATTTTGTTATTTATCAAAAAATTTAAAATATTTTCCCGTTTAGGTTATTTCATCTGAGCGGTTTTTTTAATTGATCAGTTTAAATCTTCTTTAAGAAATCAGCAATATGTTGGTTAAGGAATTTTGAGTCTTCTAAGTTTGCAGCCGCTCCAGCTGGATGTCCCCATAATGATGGAATTGGTGCAAATTCTACTTTTCTCATAAACTGCTGCTCGTATTTTGCATCTTCTAAAGGGAAATATAAATCGGTTTCAGATGGCATATATAAAACCGGAATTTTAATTGAAGCTAAAGCTCTTTCTACATCTCCTTTAAAATTTTTAGTATTGCCTACATTATTAGATTCCCAAGTTTTCATTTGTAAGATCAAATTATTTGCATCAGCTCCAGGAATAAAATTGGTTTTAAATTCATTCAATACTTGTTCAAAAGTTAAGGAAGGATTACCAGGATCTTTCCATAATTCCTTTCTCCACCATCCTTGGGAAAATAACCAACCTGTCCATACAAGAGAGAAAGCCTGTAAACCCTTTTTAGGTTCTATTTTATATTCTCCATTTTGGAAAGCGTCATCTGCTGTTAAAGCTGCTATTTGACCTTCTAATCTTACAATTCCGTGTCCATAAGTTTTTGCTGTACTTGATGTTGCTACAATTCCATCTATATAATCAGGATAACTAACAGCCCATTGAAATGCTTGCTGACCACCCATAGAAAAACCAATTACTGCTTTTAAATGATTTATTTTAAAAACTTCGGTTAATAACTGATGTACAGCTTCAACATTGTCTCTAATTGTCATTATTGGAAATCGAGGGCCGTGAAATGGTTCTGGAGTATTGCTAGGTGAGGATGATCTTCCATTTCCAAAAAGCTCTGTTGCCACTAAAAAAAGTTTTGTTGTATCCAAAGCTTTTCCTGGTCCAATAATCCATTCGTAACCGCGTAATTTTGCCATATAATGCGATGGTAAGAGAATCACATTATCTTTTTTAGCATTTAAATGTCCGTAAGTACCATAAGTAATATGAGCTTCAGGTAAAATAGTTCCATTTTCAGATTTGAAGTTTTTAATAGTAAATTCATTTACAGAGGGTCCTTTAGCTATTGATTGTGCTAAAATCTGTTGTGATGCGAAAGATAATGCGATTAATAAAAGTTTTTTAAGCATAAATGATTTTGTTATTTGTGAATGTTTCTTTTTCTAAATTTAAAGAGAAAAAGTTGGCTTCCATTATAATAAAGATGTGATTTTTTTATTACGAGGTTTTAATGCTTATATAAATATTAATATATTTTATACATGGAAAAAATTTTTAAGAAAATATTTCAAATTATGATAACATCTTTTATTTGGCAATAATAATTTGAATGTTAGCTTTAAAAACATCTGTAATTTTAAAGAGGTTTTTTTATTGAGTGATTTAAATTTTATATTTAGAAAATAAAACCGAAATTATTTATCCTTTAATGTTAAATAAAAAGCAAGCTTTTTCTAGGCTTCTACTAATATATGTGTTTTTCTTTTTTTTGATTTCAAAAAGTCAGGCTCAAAACCAGACTGTTGAAAACGGAATGAATGTTACAAAAATTAATTTTCCTGGTGTTAGTTGTCTTTATAATTGGACAAACAGTAATCCCTCAATAGGTTTACCCGCTAGCGGAATTGGCGATATACCTTCATTCACAGCAACTAATACAGGAAATACGCCAATAACGGCTTCAATTACCGCAATTCCTGTTGATGCAAATGGTTATGCCTACATCATCAGTAATCAAAACCCTGGAACAACTCTAAATTCAGTTTCTGTAGTAGGAACCGTTGACAATAACTTAATAACTACTATAAAGGTAGGAACCGATCCTATTGGTATAGCAGCCAATCCTGATGGAAGTAGAGTTTACGTTACAAACACTTTAAATGGAACGGTATCAGTAATTAATACTTCAACAAATACAGTAGTGGCTACTATACCTGTTGGGTCTTACCCTTGGGGAATAGTAGTTAGTCCTGATGGAAGTAGAGTTTATAATACAAACTTTAATAATTCAAACATTTCTGTTATTGATGCAAAAACTAATACTGTTTTAAGAACGATACCGGCAGGTCAAAACCCTTATTGTTTAGCCATAAACCCAGATGGAAAAACATTGTATGTAACCAATTATTACTCAAATCAACTTACAGTTGTTGATATTAATTCTGGTGCTGTTATCGCTACAGTAAACACCGGGATTGAACCAAGGTTTGTGGTGATTAGTCCAGATGGTAGTAAAGTTTACGTCTCCAATTATGGTTCTAGTTCAATTTCAGTAATTAATACTGCAACCAATACTTTAGATCATAATATCCAGGTTGAAGAAAACCCTGTACCTATTGTATTGAATTTAGATGGAACTTTCTTATATGTTCAAAATACCAAATCGGGAAATGTAACGGTAATAAACACAACCACATCTAGTGTAGTTGCAACTATTCCCTCTGGTGCGGGTTCTAACGGTAATGGGATAGCTTTAAGTCCAGATGGAACAAGAGTTTATGTCACTAATGCCGTTTTACATTCAGTAATAGCGATAAATACACGTAATAATGAGGTTTATGCTAAACCTTACATAGGGCAAACTCCCCGAGGAATAGGTAATTTTATCATTGGTGGGAGTGGATGTAAAAATACTTTTATCACTATAACTGTAAACCCTAACTTAAAACCAACATTAAATACTACACAAAGTACGATAAAGCTTAATACAATTTATGGTAGTTTTTCTTCATCCTCAAGTTTTTCTTTAACAGGAAATAACTTAAAAGGCAGTGTCTTAGTAACCGCTCCAGTAGGATTTGAGCTCAGTTCTGATAATATAAACTTTAGTAAAACAATTTCTCTTAACAATTCTGGCACTTTAAATAGTACAATTATTTATACCAGGATAGCGAAGGGAATCGCAGCCAATGTTTATAATGGTGATATTACAGTAAGTAGTGCAAGTGCTGATGATATAAATATAGCAATTACAGGAACGGTAAACCCGGCTCCACTTTCTATCAAGTTATCTCCAATAGGTAAAACTTACGGTATTGCATTATCGAATAATATAACTACTATTTTTACCTCCACAGGCTTACAAAATTCGGATGTTATTGATAACATAACTATCTCTTATGGTTTGGGAAGTTCTGCCACAAGTTTACCAGGAACATATTTAAATTCTGTTACGGGATCTTTGGCTAATGGGGCACTATTTTTAGCCAGCAATTATTCAATCAATTATTTACCTGAAGATATTTATGTAGTTGCTGCCCCACTTAATATAAAAGCAGATAATAAAACAAAGTACGCAAATCAGCCTAACCCTCCTTTAACGATTAGTTATACAGGTTTCGTAAATAACGAAACTTATTCACAATTAACTTCTCAAGCAATTATTACTACAAATGCAACACAGAATTCGCCAGCAGGAAAATATATCATAGGAGTTAGTGGAGCATCGGCATTACAATACTCAATAACTTATGAAGAGGGCACTCTCACTATCTTAGAGCTAGAAAATCTCAAAATTCCAAATACGTTTACACCGAATGGAGATGGAGTAAATGATCAATGGGAGATTCCTGGATTTACTGTTGGGCAAAAATGTAAATTAAAAATTTTTGGACGCAATGGGCTGATGGTTTTTGCATCAAACTTATATCAACCATGGGATGGCACATTTAACGGAAAACCATTACCGGTTGGTACTTATTATTTTATAGTTGATATTGAAGGTATTAAAAAATTTACAGGTAGTATCTCTATAATTAAGTAAATTTATTAGTTCAAGTATTACAATTAAAAACAATCCTCTAAAGCAATAATCTTAAATTTGCCTTACTTTAATCAAATGGCAAAAGCAAGAAACACCACTTCAACTCAAGATATATCATTTAAAGATCGTCTATCGGCATTAAAAAATTTACCTAATTTTTTTAAGCTGGTTTGGCAGAGTAGTCCAAGCAAAACACTGATCAGTTTTTCATTAAGAATTTTTCGCTCTGCAATGCCTGTTGCGTTGCTTTATGTGGGGAAATTAATTATTGATCAAGTAGTTGCTTTAAATACTAATTCTCCAACAGGTAATCTGGAAGAGCTGTGGCAATTAGTCGCCTTAGAATTTGCATTAGCATTATTAACGGATGGATTAAATAGGATGATTAACCTCACGGATAGTCTTCTTGGCGACCTATTTTCTAATTACACATCCATGCGTATTATGAAACATGCAGCAACGCTTGATTTAGACCAGTTTGAGGATTCTGTTTTTTACGATAAGTTAGAGCGGGCCAGGCAGCAAACCGTTGGACGAACGATTTTACTTTCACAAGTGATGAGCCAGGTTCAGGATTTTATCTCTATGGCTTTTTTACTCACTGCATTAATGGCCTTTAACCCTTGGTTGATTTTGCTTTTATTGCTGGCAATTATTCCTTCATTTCTAGGAGAGTCTTATTTTAATAGCAAAAATTACGCATTATCAAGAAGTCAAACCCCAGAGCGTAGGGAATTGGATTATCTGCGTTATTTAGGTGCGAGTGATGAAACTGCAAAGGAAGTGAAGATTTTTGGATTGTCGGATTTTATTATTGCCCGCTTCAAAACACTTTCAGATAAATTTTATAATGATAATAGTAGGTTGGCTGTTCGCCGTTCTCTTTGGGGAACTTTTTTTTCTGTATTGGGAACTTTAGGTTATTATGCCGCTTATGGATTTATCATTTATGAAACTGTTTCGGGCAAATCATCAGTAGGTAGTTTAACCTTTTTAGCTGGCTCTTTTCGTCAGTTAAGTGGATTGATGGAAACCATGCTTTCTCGCTTTACCATAGTTTCTCAAGGAGCTATCTACTTAAATGATTTCATTGATTTCTTCGAAATTGAGCCAAAAATAACTCAAAATCAAAACGCTTTACCTTTTCCAAATCCCATTAAAATAGGATTTGAGTTCGAAAATGTAGGATTTCAATATCGAAATACTAATAGATGGGCAAATAGAAATTTAAGCTTTACGCTTAAACCTGGAGAAAAATTGGCTTTAGTTGGCGAAAACGGAGCAGGAAAAACAACGTTAGTAAAATTGTTAGCCAGATTGTATGATCCAACAGAAGGTAGAATTTTATTGGATGGTAAAGATTTAAAAGAATATGAGTTAGAAGGACTCAGACATAATTTGGGAATCATTTTTCAGGATTACATTCGTTATCAAATGACTTTTTATCAAAACATTGCGGTTGGTAATATCAAAGAAATTGAGAATGAAGAACTGGTTAAAAGGGCAGCAATAGAAAGTTTGGCAGATAAATTAGCATTAAAATTTCCCGATGCTTACCAGCAATGGTTGGGTAGAAGATTTAATGATGGAGTAGAACTTTCTGGTGGCGAATGGCAAAAAGTAGCTTTAGCGAGAGCATATATGAAAGATGCACAAGTTTTAATTTTGGATGAACCAACTGCAGCATTAGATGCCAGGGCAGAGTATGAAGTTTTTCAACGTTTTGCAGAACTCACCAAAGGAAAATCTGCAGTGTTGATTTCGCATCGTTTCTCTACAGCCCGACTTGCCGATAGGATTTTAGTTTTAGAAAACGGAACACTTTTAGAATCTGGAACGCACCAGGAGTTATTAAAAGCTGAAGGCAGGTATTCAGAATTATTCAACTTGCAAGCAAAAGGCTATCAGTAATAAAATAATTTTACGTTTCTTTAAAAAATTCTTTATTTGATTTCATCAACTCTAAAAACAATATAGTTGGATGAAATAAAAAACCGAAAATAACATCATACAAATGGATAAGAAAAAATTGAATTGGGGAATTTTAAGTACTGCAAAAATTGGTAGAAAGAATGTAATTCCAGCTTTAAAACTGGCTTATAATTGTGAGGTTGTTGCAATTGCTTCTAGAAATAAAGAAAATGCCGAAGAAACAGCAAAGGATTTGGAAATACCTAAATCTTATGGAAGCTATGAGGAGTTATTTCTGGATAAAAACATAGATGTTATTTATAATCCTTTACCAAACAATCTGCATCTAGAATATACGCTAAAAGCTTTAAAACATGGTAAACATGTTTTATGTGAAAAACCTATCGGGCTTAACGCCAAAGAAGTCGCATTATTAAATGAAGAATTGAAAAAATATCCCGATTTAAAAGTGATGGAAGCTTTTATGTACAAA
>JBBRYE010000089.1:0-15107 GCA_038237895.1 Sphingobacteriales bacterium
GGCGGTGTCCACCTCTTCCCATTCCGAACAGAGAAGTTAAGCCCGCCTGAGCCGATGGTACTGCGGTAAAACGTGGGAGAGTAGGTCGGTGCCAGACCTTAATGCCCCCTTTCCTTAATGGATTGGGGGCTTTTTTTTGCCTAATATCTTGCAATATTCAGGTCTCTTCAACTTCAAAGGCTAACTATCCATATAATCAACAATCTTATTATTATACTGTTCTCTGTTTATTTGAAACATAGTTTTGTATTCTGCTTTTAATCCCTTATTGGAATTCATATCTCTTTTACTTTTTATTTACTACAATTTTTATTCATTCTATTATATTTCATCTTACGTTGTTTATGTTAATTATCTTAATTCGCTTATGGGTTTGGAATTATACTATTAATCAAATTGTCTATTTTTAGTAGTTACTTAGATATTGATTTTTTATCGGTTATCCTGTTTATAAATTATTTACTCAAGACTTATATTTATCCATTTTAAATACTTAATAGCTCTATAATTTCTAATTTTCAACAATATATAATACTAAAATAATTAGTATTATATTTGATTAATAAGTTAAAGACACTTATTTACGAATATGGTTTTAAAGCACATTAATAAAGTTAATATAGGGTTCATTTGATTACCCTATGGTATGATTTTATAATTTTTTTTGCGTTAACGATAGGAGTGACAGCTTTTTTAACCTGTTGGTGGTTAAAAAACTATAACGGATAGCGTGTTAAAACGCCCTTATTCATTAATCTACTCTAAACTTTATGAATCAAATTAAAAAGATAAATGGCCTTAATTAAATTTTTAAACAGTATGACATGGATGAGAAACAGATTATACATATTGATTTAGATAGTTTTTTTGTTTCCGTAGAATGCAGATCTAATCCCTATTTACTGGGGAAACCTGTTGCTATAGGTGGTTCTAGCGAACGAGGAGTTGTTGCTTCTTGTAGTTATGAGGCTAGAAAATATGGTGTACATTCTGCTATGCCAGGTAGGTTGGCTAAACGGTTATGTCCGGAACTATTGTTTATTAGAGGTGATTATGATAGCTATTCTAAAGCATCATTAGAAATTACCGAAATTATTAATGGAGCTGTTCCTGTATTTGAAAAGACTTCTATAGATGAGTTTTATATGGATATGACCGGTTTTGATGATTTTAATGGCACATTAAGATATTCTAAAGAGTTAAGACAGAAAATTATAAAGGAGACGGCTTTGCCAATCTCATTTGGGATGTCTAAAAATAAAACGGTATCTAAAGTAGCAACAGGTTTAGCAAAACCTAATAATTATAGATATGTAAATTTTGGAGATGAAAAATCTTTTTTGGCCCCCTTATCTGTAAGAAAGTTACCAATGATTGGAGAAAAGGCTGGAGAAAGTTTACGAAAAATGGGTATAAAAAAGGTTTTTACTTTACAGCAGATGCCTTTACAATTATTGCAATCGGCTTTTGGAAAGCATGGGAAAATGATGTGGGAAAAAGCTAATGCGATTGACAATTCTTCGATTATACCTTATACTGAAAGGAAATCGCTTTCTAGTGAGGAAACTTTTGATAAAGATACGATGGATATTGGAATGTTAGAGTGTTTATTAGTTTCTATGACCGAAGATTTATGTTTCAAGATGCGGAATGAAAACTTTTTGACGGGTTGTGTAAGTGTGAAAATTAGATACTCTGATTTTAATACTTATACGCAACAAATTAAAATTTCATACAGTTCTTCTGATCATGAATTGATACCACAGGTTAAAATGTTGTTTAAAAAGCTATATAACCGTAGGATGTTGATTAGATTAATAGGGGTGAGGTTGAGCAAATTAGTAAGAGGTCACCAACAAATACATTTGTTTAACGATAATGAAAATCATATTCAATTATACCAAGCTTTGGATAATATTAATAACAGATTTGGGAATAAATCTGTTCATAGAGCAGTAACTATGGGTATAAATTCCAGATCTTTTAATCCCTTTAATGGCATATCCAATTGATTAAATGTTTCTTAATTGCCACAGTTATTTTAGTTTTGTACACGGTACTTTATCTCCTAAAAAACTTTTACAACAAGCCAAAAAGCATGGTGTAGAAAGATTTGTAATTGCAGACATCAATAATACATCTGGCTGTTTAGAAACTCTTAGGCTTAATAAAAAAGGAAGTTTTTTACCAATATTAGGAATTGATTTTAGGAATGAGATTTCTCAGAAATTTGTTGGCATAGCTAAAAATCAAAATGGTTTTGAAAAGTTAAATCGATTATTATCAAAGCATTTAAAAGAAGAAGCCCAGTTTGATGATAAATGTGAAATTAGAATTGATGTTTTTATAATTTATCCATTTAAAAGAGATGTTGAATATGATTTGGATGAGAATGAGTTTATAGGAATAAATTGTAAAGATTTACATTTTTTAAAGCTTAAGAAATGGAGTTTTTATCACGAGAAAATAGTGATTTTACATTCGGTAAGTTTTGCTGATGAGAAAGATTTTGAACTACACAGAGTATTAAGAGCAATACAAAAAAACACCATTATTTCTAAAATTAATGATGAAGATTTGGCTTTGGCCGATGAAGTTTTTTTAGACGAGCAAACGTTTACAAGTTATTATGGAGATTATCCTCAAATAATAAAAAACACATTTGAATTGCTAGAAAGCTGCGAACTGATTGATTTTGAATTGGGAGTAAATAAAAATAAATCGAGATTTGATAATCATTTAGATAAAGAAATTTCTGAAAGATTAGATTACGAAAAGCTGGTTTATTTAGTTGAAAAAGGATCAAAATATCGATATAAAGAAATAACCCAAATTGTAAAAGATCGTATAGATAAAGAGTTAAAAGTAATTAGAGAGGGTAAGTATGTTTCTTATTTTTTGATTAACCATGATATTATAACTTTTGCTCAAAATAGAAACTTTTATTATATAGGAAGAGGTAGTGGTGCAAATAGCGTTGTGGCCTATTGTTTGAAAATTACTGATGTTGACCCTATCGACTTAGATTTATATTTTGAAAGATTTATTAATATTTTTAGAAAGACTCCTCCAGATTTTGATATTGATTTTTCTTGGCAAGATAGAGATGAAGTTATCAGTTATATTTTTGAAAAATATGGTTTAGACCATACTTGTTTACAAGCTACTTACACTACATTTCAGGCTAATTCTTCTTTAAGAGAATTAGGGAAAGTATATGGTTTACCTACAGACGAGATTGAAGTACTGATTGAAAACGTAAAAAATGGATTTGTTCCGGATAAAAAGAAAAAGGGATTAGATTTTGAGATTTGTCACTATGCTTCAAAAATAAAAGATTTCCCCAAAAATTTAAGCATACATGCTGGTGGAATTTTGATTTCTGAATTGCCTATTTATCGTTATACTGCAACTTCGCATCCTCCCAAAGGATTTCCAATTTGCCAGTTTGATATGTACAATGCCGAGGATTTAGGTCTTTACAAATTTGATATTTTAAGTCAACGAGGTTTAGGACATATAAAAGATACTTTGGCAATCGTTAAAAAAAATAGAGGAATAACTATCGACATACATGATATTCCAAAATTTATGAAGGATGAAAAGATTATCGAGCATCTTGAAAAGGGAAATTTAGTAGGTTGTTTTTATGTAGAATCGCCCGCGATGAGGATGCTACTAGCCAAGTTGCAATGTAAGGATTATCTCACATTGGTTGCTGCTAGTTCTATTATAAGGCCAGGTGTGGCACAATCTGGGATGATGCGGGAATATATTTTAAGGCATCATGCTTCAGATAAAGGAAAATCAGTTGCGCATCCAGTTTTGTGGGAAATTATGCCTGATACTTATGGCGTAATGGTTTATCAGGAAGATGTGATAAAAGTTGCTTATCATTTTGCTGGTTTAAGCTTGAGCGAATCTGATGTTTTGAGAAGAGGAATGTCTGGAAAATATCGTTCAAGGGAAGAGTTTCAGAAAGTTAAAGATAAGTTTTTTTCTAATTGTGATGAGATGGGCAGGGAGAGGAGTTTAAGTACTGATGTTTGGAGGCAGATAGAATCTTTTGCTGGATATTCTTTTGCAAAGGGGCATTCTGCATCTTTTGCTGTGGAAAGCTATCAAAGTATGTATTTAAAGGCTCACTTTCCTTTAGAATTTATGGTAGGGGTAATTAATAATTTTGGTGGATTTTATCAAACCGGATTATATGTGCATGAAGCTCAAAAAGCAGGCGCAAACGTTGAGGCGCCATGTTTAAATAAAAGTGATTGGCTAACATCCATAAATGCTGATGTTATATTTTTAGGTTTTATACATGTAAAAAGTTTAGAATCAAAACTAATACAAGCAGCGATAAAAGAAAGGGAATGTTATGGATTATTCAAAAGTATTAATGATTTTGTAGACAGAGTTGCAGTTGGTTTAGAACAGCTAATTATTTTAATACGTGTTGGGGCTTTTAGGTTTACTCAAAAATCTAAACAAGCTTTACTTTGGGATGGGCATTTTTTAATGAATAAAAAACCTAATCAAGTTGTTCAAAGTAAACTTTTTAAGTTAGCATCCAAGTCAGATTTTAAAATCCCTGATTTGTATTTTAATAAGAAAAACGATATGCTTGATGAGTTGGAACTGCTAGATTTTATGCTTTCATCTCCGTTTGAATTAATGGAAAAACAAGAATGGAAGGGTATAAAGGCAAAAGATATCCCTGGTAAAGTTGGACAAGAAATTGAAATTGTTGGTCAGTTGATAACTACTAAATATGCCAAAACAAAGCATGGAGAGATCATGTTTTTTGGAACTTTTTTAGATCAAGATGGTGACTGGATTGATACAGTCTTATTTCCAGAAATTGCTGCTAAATTTACATTTAAAGGAAAAGGGTGTTATTTGATTAAAGGTAAAGTTACAGAAGAATTTAATTTCTTTACTGTAGAAGTTTCTGAAATGAAGAAATCAGGTTGGTGGAATACACAAGATGATTAGAAAAATAGTTAAATACACATGATGATATAATTCTATATTGTCTTAAACAAAAAAAATGACTTATGATTCTCTCATAAGCCATTTCGTAAATTATTAAATTTTAATTACTCAAAATATTCTTTCATCCTATCAAAGAAACTTTTTTCGTTTTTACCAGGACTGGGTTTAAAGTTTTGAGAGTCTTTTAATTGTTCTAAAAGTTCTCTTTCTTCGTTATTTAATATTTTTGGTGTCCAAATGTTAACCTGAACTAATTGATCACCTTTGTGATATGAATTGACTTCTGGAATTCCTTTTCCTTTTAATCTTAGTATCTTACCTCCTTGTGTACCGGGATCTAATTTAATTCTTGCTTTGCCGTCAATTGTTGGCACTTCTATACTTGCGCCTAATGTTGCATCCACAAAACTTACATGTAAATCATAAATAATATTTATTCCTTCTCTTTTTAAAGATTCATGTAAAATTTCCTCAACTAGTATAATTAAATCTCCAGGAACACCGCCACGGGGAGCAGCATTTCCTTTTCCGCTCATGCTCAATTGCATACCCTCGCTTACACCAGCAGGAATATTTATGCTGATGGTTTCTTCTCCACGCATTACACCATCGCCATGGCAAGTATTACATTTTGAAGAAATTGTAGTGCCTTCGCCATTACAAGTTGGGCAAGTGCTAGTAGTTTGCATTTGACCCAAAATGGTATTTGTTACACGCCTTACAGCACCTTGTCCGCCACAAGTTTTACATGTAGAAAAAGAGTTTTTATCTTTTGCACCTGTTCCGTCGCAAGTAGTACAAACAATTTGCTTATTAACTTTAATCTTTTTTTCTACACCGTTTGCAATTTCTTCTAAAGTCAATTTTACTTTAATGCGTAGGTTTGTTCCTTTTTGAACTCTTCTACCTCCACCACTACGAGATTGGCCTCCACCACCAAAAAAACTATCAAAAGGGCTGCCGCCACCGCCACCAAATACATCGCCAAATTGGCTAAATATATCTTCCATATTCATGCCGCCGCCGCCGTAACCACCTCCAAATCCACTTTGCGAACCCGCATGACCAAATTGATCATAGCGTTGTTTTTTCTCTGGATTACTTAATACTTCATAAGCTTCTGCAGCTTCTTTAAACTTATCTTCAGCAGATTTATCATCTGGATTTTTATCAGGGTGAAATTTTATGGCCTGCTTACGATAGGCTTTCTTTATTTCATCTGCTGGAGCACCTTTAGAAACCCCAAGTATATCGTAATAATCTCTTTTACTCATGTTTTAAATTTGTTGATTTGACAATTTATCTATTTGAAAATGCTTATATAATCTTTAAATTATCAAATAGACTTATCATCAAATTTTTATGCTCCTACTATAACTTTAGCAAAACGAATTACTTTATCATTTAACAAGTATCCTTTTTCTACTTCATCAACCACTTTTCCTTTTAAATCTTGAGAAGGAGCTGGTATTGAGGTAATTGCTTCATGAATATCAGCATCAAAAGTCTTACCTTTTGTATCCATTGCTACTAATCCTTTTTGTACCAGAAGTGATTTTAATTTATGGTGCACTAAATTTATTCCTTCTTTTACAGGCTTAACTTCAATAGCATTTTCCATGGCTTTATCAGCTCTTTCAAAATCATCTAAAACTCCTAGCATAGAAACAATTACATCTTTTCCTGCTGTTTGCAGCAAGTCTCTACGTTCTTGGCTTGTTCTACGTTTGTAGTTATCAAATTCTGCAAATAAGCGAAGATACTTATCATTTAATTGAGATACCTCTTCTTTTAGCTTATCTGTTTCACTTTGTTCAGTTTCTTCAACTTCGTTAACTCTAGCTTCATTAACCTCTTCAATCTCTTCTTTAAGATATTCTGACTCTTGGTTTTCTATGTTGTCTGCCATTTTGTTATATTCTTCTGGTTCTAAAACCTTCTTTTTCTTAAACATTATCTATTTATTGTAATCCTATCTGAAGTCCAAACATGTTGCCATTAACAAAAAACAGTCAAGCTGTCAGTTTAATAAGAATTAAACCTCCAAATTGACTGTTAAATATTTTTTGACTTGTATTTAAACTGTTGCGTCTTCAATTACTTTTCCATTTTCGCACTTAATAATGCGAGAAGGAAAAGTACGTATGATGTGATAATCGTGAGTTGCCATTAAAACAGCTGTACCAGATTGACTAATTTGGCGTAATAAAATCATGATTTCTTCTGAAGTTTCTGGATCTAAATTTCCAGTAGGTTCATCTGCTAAAATCAATTCTGGATCATTTAATAATGCCCTTGCTACAACAACACGTTGTTGCTCTCCTCCAGAAATTTCATGAGGCATTTTTTTCATTTTACTTCTTAAACCTACTTTTTCTAAAACGTCTTTTATCCGTTCTTGAATCAAATTTTTGTCTTTCCAGCCAGTTGCTTTTAAAACGAAAGCTAAATTTTGTTCTATACTTCTATCTGTTAATAATTGAAAATCTTGAAAAACAATACCCAATTTACGGCGCATAAAAGGCACATCTGCATCTTTTAAATTTTTTAACTCATATCCTACAGCGTGTCCATCGCCGTTTTGAACGTTTAAATCGCCGTAAATAATTTTTAACAAACTACTTTTTCCAGATCCTGTTTGTCCTATTAAATAAACAAATTCACCTTTATCAACGTGTAAATTTACACTTGATAAAACCAAATGTTTTTGTTGAAATATATCGATGTTATTTAATTTTATTACTGAATTTCCTACCATTAGATTTCTAATTTTAAGATTTTTCCGAAAGGTAAATCTTTTACAATATTCATGATGTATTCTGCTTTATCTGCTAAACCTACTTTTTCTAAATGTTTTTCAGGTCTATCTACTCTAAAATAGGCTAAAAGTGTAAATTGCTCATCTCTTAATTGTACATAATCAGGGATTTTTGCTACTCCTTTAACTTTTATGATATACATATACCAAAGGTAAAATTTTTTATGCTTGGTGGGTGGTTAATTTTAATTTCAGTTTAACGAGTTTAAAAAAGCAATGGTATCTACGCCATCTGCAAAATCCCAAAGTTTAGGGTTTTGGCTTTCGCCGAAGCAGACTTTTGCAGGTAGAATAGTTTCGTTAATTGTTGAAACAACAACTTGAATTTCCTCCGATTTACCGTTCACTTTTTTAATTACTTGGTTTAAAGAATCGTATTCTTCATAATAAACGACAGCTAACGGGGAAAACATTCTTTCGTTTTTTGCTACTAAAAGAAAGCCATTATCAAAGTGTTGGTTCTTATTAACTAAGAAAATAGACTTATTGTAATCGTAATTATTATTGTATTTATGATGATTGATTATTGGATTAAATTCTTCTATTGATTCAAAAAAATGATTGAAAATATAATCTTTAGGAACAAATAATTTGGATACATTTCTACAGCCTAAACCATAATAATTAAAAATATCATTACCTAATTCTTTCAATTCTTCTGTGGTTTCTTGTCCGGTTAAAATGGCAACGCTATTTCTGTTTTTTCTGATAATGTTGGGCACTTTTGAAAAATAGTAATCAAAATAACGAGAAGAGTTATTACTTCCGGTTGCAATTACCGCATCAAAATTTTCTAATCTTTCTACAAATTGTATTTGATTTTTAAAATTAGGTTCGATAGTTATTAACCTTGAAAGGACCGACGGAATAATTAAATCATCTTGAGATGATAATTTAATTAGCGCAATATTTCCAGTTAGTAATACTGTTAAAATATCGTGAAAACCTACCATTGGAATGTTACCAGCCAATATCAATCCTACTTTTTTAGGATCAGGATTTAATTCAGGAATGTTTTTTGAAAAATTTAATAAATCATTTTCATTAAGCATTCTTCCATTTGCATGGATTGCACTTAAAACTTGTTCAGGATTAAACCATGCATTTTTATGCTTTGCACTTTCAATGATATTTTTTAAATCATCAGGAGGATTTAGTAAGAAATCTCCTAATTTGATAAACGCTTTTACTCTATTTTCTTTAAAAAAATCTGACATTGACTGAATTCTGAATAATTTAATTGTGTTATATTTGCAGCTTATTAAGAAAAAACAAAAATACGTTTAAGGCGTTAGAATATATAAATTATGGCAATTAAAATTACAGACGAGTGCATAAATTGCGGAGCATGTGAGCCAGAATGCCCAAATAATGCAATATATGATGCGGGACAAGCTTGGAAATTCTCTGAAGGCACAAATTTAAAAGGAATTATAGATTTTGGTGATGGCGAAACTTTAAATGCTGACGAAGCTCAATCGGCAATTTCTGATGAGGTTTATTATATTGTTTCTGATAAATGTACTGAGTGCAAGGGTTTTCATGATGAGCCACAGTGTGCGGCAGTTTGCCCTGTAGATTGCTGTGTGGATGACGAAGATGTGAGAGAAACTGAAGAAGAATTATTAGCTAAGAAAGCTTGGTTACATCAAGAAGATTAGTCTTTAATATTTGATATTTGAAAGGGTTGTCTTTTTAAAGGCAACCTTTTTTTGTTTAAAAAATAATTATAGCCCAAAGTTTTAATATTGGGCTATTTTTTGTTTAAAGGCTAGCTTTAGTATTTAATTTAATCGATTCTGGAGACTCTCACTTATTCATAAATCCTTAGTCATCGCTTCGCTAAAGACTAAGGATAGAAATGGGTTTTAGAAGTTTAATTTTATAGATTCTAAAGACTTTCATTTATTAATAAATCCATAGTTATCGATGCTATAAATATTAAAGATAAAAAGGGTTTATTTTAGAATTAAAAACGACAGACCAATGTTAATAAACGGGATTGAAGCGGCACCCCGGATTGACCGCCATTGGCGGACAAACGGAGTATAGCGTAAAGCCCGACTATCTGAAGTTGAATGCCATTGTCTTTAGTTTTTCAAAAAAAAATCCCAACCTTTTTGATAAGATTGGGATTAAAATGAAACAATATTTAAATCTCTAGTTAATTGGAGCAGGAGTTTTAAATCTCTCCATTAAGCCCGGTTTGGTACAACATTTTAAACCGGCTTTTTTCATTGCGGCCATTTCTTGATCTGTACAATTAGAACCATCTTTGTGAATGGCAACTATTTTACCATCTTCACTTTTAATTATCTGAATATTTTCTATTTGATGATTAATGTTTAGAGAATTATTTGAACCAATTGTTTGAGTAGTTTGAGCAATATAAGGTGCAATAACCAAAGAAACTATTGACATTAATTTTATCAGAATATTCATTGAAGGTCCAGAAGTGTCTTTAAATGGGTCACCAACTGTATCACCAGTTACAGAAGCTTTATGAGGTTCTGATTTTTTGTAATGCATTTCTCCATTAATTAATACTCCTTTCTCAAATGATTTTTTGGCATTATCCCATGCACCGCCAGCGTTTGATTGGAAAATACCCATTAACACTCCTGAAACTGTAACTCCTGCTAACAAACCGCCTAACATTTCTGCAGAACTAGCATCATTAAAAACATTTTTAAAACCAAAACCAACAATTATTGGTGTTAATAAAGCAATTGCTCCTGGCATCATCATTTCACGAATGGAAGCTTTTGTAGAGATTGCTACACATTTTTCATATTCTGGTTTTGCCTTATATTCCATAATTCCGGGAATTTCTCTAAACTGGCGACGAACCTCGTTTACCATATCCATTGCAGCTTTACCAACTGCTTGAATGCATAATGCAGAAAATATGAATGGAATCATCCCACCTACAAATAATGCAGCTAAAACTGGGGCTTTGTAAATATCAATAGAAGAAATTCCAGCTACTCCTACAAATGCAGCAAATAATGCCAAAGATGTTAAAGCCGCAGATGCAATTGCAAAACCCTTTCCGGTTGCAGCAGTAGTGTTTCCTACAGCATCTAGGTTATCCGTACGTTCACGTACTTCAGGAGGCAATTGACTCATTTCTGCAATTCCGCCTGCATTATCTGCAATTGGTCCGAAAGCATCAATTGCTAATTGCATTGCTGTTGTAGCCATCATACCTGCGGCTGCAATTGCAACCCCATATAGACCTGCAAAATAATAAGAAAACATAATACCAGCTGCCAGTGTTAAAATTGGAATAACCGTAGATTTCATCCCAACAGCTAACCCAGCAATAATATTAGTAGCATGGCCAGTTGATGATTGTTTAATAATTGAATCTACAGGGCCCTTACCCATTGCAGTATAATATTCGGTTACCACACTCATGATGGTACCAACAACTAAGCCCACTATAATGGCATAAAAAACATTCATGCTGGTAAATTCATAGCCTCTTAATACTAAGTTTTCTGGTAACATCCACTTTACGATGAAAAAAGAAGCTATAGCAGTAATTGCTATAGAAGACCAATTCCCTAAATTTAAAGCTGTTTGAACGTTAGATTTTTCATCTTTAATGGTTACAAACCATGTTCCGATGATAGAAAATAAAATTCCTAAACCACAAATAACCATAGGTAATAAAATAGGAGACATTCCTCCAAAGTTATCACCTGAGGCATTAATTTCTTGACCTAAAACCATGGTGGCCAAAATAGTTGCTACATAAGAACCAAATAAATCGGCACCCATACCTGCAACATCACCAACATTATCACCAACGTTATCCGCAATCGTTGCGGGATTACGCACATCATCTTCAGGGATACCAGCTTCCACTTTACCTACCAAATCAGCCCCAACATCGGCAGCTTTAGTATAAATTCCTCCACCAACACGAGCAAATAAAGCGATAGATTCTGCTCCTAAAGAAAAGCCCGTTAAAACTTCGATTGATGTTTTTACAGTCTCAGTACCTAAATCAGAAAAATATGTTAAAAAAGCGATAAATAATCCACCTAAACCTAGAATAGCTAAGCCTGCAACACCTAAACCCATTACGGTTCCACCAGTGAATGATACTTTTAAAGCTTGTTTTAAACTTGTTCTTGCTGCTTGTGTAGTTCTAACGTTAGCTTTTGTAGCAGCTCTCATCCCGATATAACCAGCAGTTGCAGAAAATACAGCACCAATTACAAAAGCTACCGCGATTATCCAACTCGAATGAATTTCTTTCCCGTTGATTTCATGAATTGTACCTGAATAGGCTAATAAAGCTCCTGCAAAAATTACGAAAATGCTCAAAACTCTCCATTCGGCTTTTAAGAATGCCATTGCACCATCAGCAATATAGCCTGCAAGTTCTTGCATTTTAGCATCACCTGCATCTTGTTTAGCTACCCAAATAGATTTGGAAACCATGACAAGTAGGCCAATAATCCCCAAAAAAGGGATAAAATAAATTAAATTAGTTTGTAAAAAATCCATATAAATAATAAAAATAAAATGCAATAATTTAGGTAAATCTGGTTCTATCAGAATTTCCAAAATTAACAGGGTAATTGGTATTTCCAAACATTTATTTTTCTAGTTTGATTAAAAATCCAATAAATAATAAATGTTTTAATCATATTTACCCCTTATATTTTAAAACAAAATATTTAAGATTCAGGAAATCAAATATTTAGGTATTTTTATAATAAAATTTTTAAATGGAAAAAATAATACATAACCAAATGAAAAGGGAGTTAGGTCTCCTTGATTCTACCATGATTGTTGCCGGTTCTATGATTGGATCAGGAATATTTTTAGTGAGCTCTGAAATGGCAAGAACAGTTGGATCGCCTGGAGTAATATTACTGATTTGGTTGTTAACAGGAGTTATTACTTTAATTGCTGCATTAAGTTATGGTGAATTGGCTGGTATGATGCCAAAAGCAGGTGGACAATATGTTTATTTAAAAGAAGCATTTAACCCTATGGTGGGGTTTCTGTTTGGATGGACTGTTTTTACGGTTATACAAACCGGTGTAATAGCCGCTGTAGCCATTGCATTTGCAAAATATACTGCTGAATTAATTCCTTTTTTTGATGAACAGCATATCTTATTTTCTTTAGGGTTTTTCAAATTTAATGCAACTCAATTTTTAGCATTATTACTGATAGCATTCTTAACCATCCTAAATCTTCAAGGAATTAAGAGTGCCAAATTGGTACAAACGAGTTTTACTTTAGCCAAATTACTTTCATTAGTAGGATTAATTGTTTTGGGTATTTATTTTGGATTAAATAGCGAGGCATTTAAAAGCAACCTTGCAAATTTTTGGACCACTTTTTCAGTCACAAAAAATGCTGATGGAACCATAACCAAGGAATTATTGAGTGGTGTAGTATTGTGGGGTGCAATAGGCGCTTCTATGATTGGTTCTTTATTTAGTTCTGACTCTTGGAATAACATTACTTATACAGCAGGAGAGGTTAAAGATCCTCAAAAAAACATTCCTTTAAGTTTGTTTTTTGGAACGTTAACAGTAACCATTCTTTATATTTTAGCGAATGTGGCTTACATCATGTTGTTGCCTATGTATGGTTCGCCAGAAGGTGTAACAGTTTTAGAAAGAGGAATTTCTTTTGCTTCGCAAGATAGAGTGGGAACTGCAGCGGCATCCATAATTTTTGGAAGCTCGGCTGTAACTATAATGGCATTATTAATTATGGTTTCCACATTTGGTTGTAACAATGGATTAATACTATCTGGGGCGAGATTATATTATGCCATGGCAAAAGACGGTGTATTCTTTAAAAGAGCAGCTACTTTAAATAAAAAAGACGTACCTGGTTTTGCATTGATTTTGCAAGCCATTTGGTCATCAATTTTATGTCTTTCTGGTTCTTATGGGCAACTTTTAGACTATTGTACCTTTTCTTCTTTGCTTTTTTATATGGTAACAATTATCGGTTTATTTGTTTTGAGAAAGAAAAGACCAGAGTGGGAACGTCCTTACAAAGCTTTCGGATACCCTGTTTTACCAGCTTTATATATCATCATAGCCTCTGCGATTTGTATAGATTTGTTGATATATAAACCAGGTACTTGTGGTTGGGGATTAGCGATTGTGTTATTAGGATTACCTGTTTATTTTATCACCAAAAGAAAAGAAAATCTGGCTTAATATTTCTAATATCAATTTCTTATTTTTACCAAAATATTAATGAGAAACAATGGCAAAAAATGTTAAGCTCGGTTTGGTCCAAATGACCTGCACTGCGAATAAACAAGAGAATTTAGATAAAGCAATTGAAAAAGTAAAAGAAGCTGCTGCAAAAGGCGCTCAAATTATTTGTTTACAAGAACTTTTCACTTCTCTATATTTTTGCGACGTTGAAGATTATGATAATTTTGAATTGGCTGAAACAATTCCTGGTGCTTCAACAGATGCTTTACAGATAATTGCAAAAGAATTAGGAGTGGTAATCATCGCTTCATTGTTTGAAAAAAGAGCACAAGGAATTTATCATAATACAACAGCTGTTTTAGATGCAGACGGTTCTTACTTAGGTAAATATCGCAAAATGCACATTCCCGATGATCCAGGCTTTTACGAAAAATTTTATTTTACCCCTGGCGATTTAGGTTATAAAGTTTTCAAGACCAAATTCGCAACTATTGGAGTTTTAATATGTTGGGATCAATGGTATCCAGAAGCAGCAAGAATTACTTCTTTAATGGGTGCAGAGATTTTATTTTATCCAACTGCAATTGGTTGGGCAACCACTCAAGATTTACCAACAAACGAAGAGCAACATAACGCTTGGCAAACCATCCAAAGTTCTCACGCAATTGCAAATGGTGTACATGTAGTTGGCGTTAACAGAGTAGGAGAGGAAGCGGGAGTTAAATTTTGGGGTGGTTCTTTTATAGCAAATCCTTTTGGAAGATTATTATATAAAGGATCTGTAGATAATGAAGAAGTGCATGTACAAGAAATTGATTTAGCAAAATCTGACAGTTATCGAGTTCATTGGCCTTTTTTGCGAGATAGAAGAATTGATTCTTATCAGCCAATTGTTAAGCGTTATATAGATGAGGAATAAAATAGTCGATAGTTATTGGTCGATAGTCCATTGATTGGATGGTTATTTGACGTCTATAAAATTATATTCAAAAAAATTTAATTTCATCAATATGCCATTTAAGTTTGAGAGTTTAAGAATTTGGCATGAAGCCATGGATGTTAATGATAAAATTCTGAAAATAACTGAA
>JBBRYE010000090.1:0-15029 GCA_038237895.1 Sphingobacteriales bacterium
AGCAGTTAATCCTTTAACAATTTTATAATTTAAGGCTAGGTTAGAAACAGCCTGCATTGTACCCGTTTCTCTTGACTCTAAATTTAAAGATTGCACCAAATTTACATTATAAGGAAAAATGTCAGTGTTATATGATCCATCATCATTGTAAATCTTATTGATAGGTGAGGTAAATAATGCTCCAGTAAAAGGAGTATTAGTAAAAAATCCTTGATTTGTACCTGGGCCAGTTGATTTAGAACCTGTAATATTGATAGAAGATTCTAAAGAGAATTTTTCTGAAACTTTATTGTCTAAATTAGCTCTAAACACACCTCTATTATAGTTAGAGCCAATATTTGTACCTTCAGTTCCATTATAAGATCCTGAAACAAAGAACTTAGTTTTTGCATCCCCACCACTAAAAGACAAGTCATATTGTTTAGTTTTGGCTTGTCTAAAAATCGCATTATACCAATCTGTATTTACAAGTTGAGCAGGTGTGGTGTTACTTGCAAAATATTGCTGATTAATTCCCTGGATTGCCGTTGCAACAGATGTTCTCTCACTAATTGCTCTATTTGTTGCACCCTCTGCTTGTAAAGCATACCATTGATCAGAATTTAAAAGCTTATATGGGTTTAATAAATCATTAACACCTAATTGAGCAGATGCTCTAACTTTGGTTTGACCCGCCGAACCTCTTTTTGTTGTAACAATAACAACTCCATTACCAGCTTGTGAACCATAAATAGATGCAGAAGCAGCATCTTTCAGAATTTGGATAGATTCAATATCCGCGGGATTAATAGAGCCCAATACATTCTGAGTTGTAAGTCCAGAAAGTCCTCCTGATGATATTTGTACCCCATCAACAATATATAAAGGTTGAGTTGATCCAGTAATGGTAGCAACTCCTCTAATATTTACAGTGATACCAGAACCTGGCTGACCACCATTTGTAGTTACCTGCACACCTGCCGCTCTTCCTTGAAGGGCTTTATCAAACGTTTGAACAGGAAGGTTTTCAATAACTTTACCCGTAACTGTTGATACAGAGCCCGTCACTTCCTTTTTCTGAACTCCCCCCCCATATCCTACTACTAATACTTCGGAAAGTTGCTTAGC
This sequence comes from Sphingobacteriales bacterium, assembly GCA_038237895.1. GTDB lineage: Bacteria > Bacteroidota > Bacteroidia > Sphingobacteriales > Sphingobacteriaceae > Pseudopedobacter. The sequence goes on from JBBRYE010000090.1 coordinate 1,108, forward strand.
ATCATTCTCTAAAGAAATATTGATTGTAGATCTAGTTCCGATTGTTACATTTTGAGTTAAAAACCCAATAAATGAAACACTCAAACTTTTAGCAGTTGATGGTACATTAAGAGAATAAATTCCATTAACATCTGTTTGAGTTCCTAATTTTGTTCCGGTTACTGTAACCGAAACACCAGGTAAAGGTAAGCCATCTTCTTTAGATGTTACCTTCCCAGTAATTCTCTTGTCTTGAGCTATAACGCTTGAAGCAATTAATAGCATTAAGAACAAACTTTGTACAAGTTTTTTCATACAATTTTTAAGATTTAGTTAATTTATAGTGTGAATTAATCTGTAATATAGGGTAACAAAGATGTTATTAACAAATAAAAATTTAACAATTTTTAACACACAAAACTAACTAACTCATATTCAGTTATATAATTTTATAATGAAATACGAATTTAAAGAAGTTAGTTCAAAAACTGAATGATACTTTAGTGTATAAAGCACTTATCGATATGAAACTAAAGACAAGCTGATTTAATCAAAAAGAATTTTCCTAATAACATTCAAAAGTACAAAAGCAATAAGTCATTATACGAGAAAGTAATAATTTTAATAATGAGGATTGGGTATATGATGTAGAATTGGTGATTGGACAAATTAAATATAAACATGTATTCAAAAGATTTCTGCTTGTAAGAAAGCAAAAATCGAATGAGAATTAATTGCGATCTTTTACAGGATATAAAAAAGCAGCGTAAAATCTATTTTTTGTACTTCCTATTTTTTACAACAGAGTCAAAAACATTATATGTTTTTTTAACAAATCTGACAATCAAATAATATTACTAACACTTAAAAAATAAAAAAGCTGCCTCAATTTACATTTGAGACAGCTTTTTAGATATATATTTAAATTATTTTTTTAAGGATTTTGTTGAATATTTGGATTACCGTTAATTGTGAAAGTTGGGATTGGTAACTGAAATTTAGGACTATTTGCAGGAATACCAGTAATAGCGGCTGCTAAACCGGTTCCATCCGCCCTATCACCAAAACTGCTTCTTGATACAGCAAGTCCTTGTCTTTTCAAATCATAAAACCTTGAACCCTCAAAAGCCAATTCAAGTCTTCTTTGCAATTGAATTTCATTGCCTAATGCCTGTCCGACTAGAAGTTTATTAATATAATTAGTATATCTGTTACTTTCTAAAGTATTGATATCTTGAAGTGCCGAAGTAATAGATGGCGCAGTATTTAAATTATAATTAGCTTCTGCTCTATTTAAATAAACTTCTCCCATTCTTATCACTTTATAATCTACAACATTTGCATTACCAGAAGCTCTTCCGGAGTACTTTTTAACATAGTTGAAGTTAAATCCGTTAAAGACCGTTTGTCCAATATAGGCGTTCTTTCTAACATCATTGTTATTGTATAATGTAAATAAGTTGTAATCTACACTATATTCTGGCTTAACCCCCGCCGGACTAGCTTGTCCATAACCTACACCGATAGTAATGTTGTCGGGATCTAAAAAGTTAACTTTAAATAACACATCTTTCTCAGATTGGTCTAACCAAATTGAAGGAAAGGTTGATGCTGAAGCTAGCGCATTCGCTGCCGGAGCGTCAGTAATAGCACTTGTAGATTCGCTGACACAATTTTGCCATTGCCCCATGTATAAATAAACCCTCCCTAACAAAGCCTCAACCGCTGCTTTATGCATCCTTCCCACACCATTATTTATAGCTATACCAGTTTTAGCAGCAACAAAATCTGCAACAACTAAGTCATAACTTTTCTTTAATAGATCTCGTGAAGGTAGTAAAGTTGGATCAGTGGATGTTACATAAGGAATACCTAAATCACTATCAGTAGCTCCAATGTACTTTTTAGCATAAGTACGTAATAAATCAAAATGAGCTAAAGCTCTTAACGCTAATGCTTCAGCTTTAACATTTGACTTAAATGTTCCATCACTTAATTTGTTTATATTTTCAAGAATATAATTAGCCCTTAAAATGGTTGTATAAGCATTATTCCATAATCCCCAAGTATCGTCTGCTGTATAATTAAAATTAAAGAAAGTTTGTTGAGACTTTCTACCTTGAGAGTTAATAATTAAATTATCAGATAAAATATCAGGGGTAGAAGACATTGCTCCTCCATCTTCACCACCATAATAACTAGCACCTCTTAGCGCTCCGTATGCTCCTCTAATGGCATTTATAAAATCAGACTCAGTAACAAAAGCATTATTAGAGCTTATTGAATTAAATGGTACTTGAGTTAGTTCTTTTTCGCATCCTCCAAGAGCAAATAAAGCTAGGAGTGATACATATATAAAATTCTTTTTCATTTCTTTTTATTTAACGTAAAATTTAAAAAGCAATATTTAAACCAAAAGTGAACTGGCGAGTTTGAGGATAACTGTATAAAGATGCTTGACCAGGTAGAGTTAAACCGGACTCAGCACTTCCATAACCTACTTCTGGATCACCAAAGAAATGGTTAGGATTATACGTCAATAGATTTTCTCCTACTAAAAATATTCTTAAACTTTGAACTTTAACCCTTTGAGTGATTGTTTTTGGTATTGTGTAGCCGATTGTTAAATTCTTAAATCTCATAAATGATGTTTTTTGAAGATAATAATCTGTATCATATGTTACACCATTAGGATCTGCCGCTGGAAGAACTCCTTTTGCTGCGTCTCCAGGTTGTTTCCAATAATTTAGAGCTCCAACTGCTAAGTTTTGGTAGTATAAATCTCCCCAAGATTCTAAATCCCTTTTAACATTATTATAAGTATAGCCTCCAGAAACATATGTAAATTGAGCTGATAAATCTATCCCTTTATAAGAAACTGAAGTTCCAAAACCACCAAAGAACTTTGGATTAGGGCTTTTACCATCTAAAATTACTGCGTCTGAAGCTTTGTAGTCTTTCGTGATATTTCCATTAACATCAAAATATTGAGGAGACCCATCAGTGTCATTAACACCAGCATATCTTACTAATTTAAAGGTATTGTATGCATAACCAGGTTTAAAAACCCCATATCCATTACTTACAATTTCATTTTGACCAGCATACAATTTTGTAACTTCATTTTTATTGAAAGTTACATTTCCATTTATAGACCATGTAACCTCTTTAGATCTAACCACATCGCCAGTTAAAAACAATTCTACCCCTTTGTTAGATAATGCGCCAACGTTTTTAAGAACTGTAGAAAATCCAGTAGTAGTGGAAACTGGAACAGCAAATAATAGATCATTTGTTTTTTCATTATAATAATCTACACTACCTGAAATTCTTGATTTAAGAAATTCAAAATCAATTCCTATATCTCTTTTTAATTTAGTCTCCCATGTTAAACTAGGATTGGCAATCTGAGACGGTATAGATGTTAATTGATTATTGTATTTTCCAAATCCGAATAAGCCCAAAGATTGATAGTTACCAATGTTATAATTACCTGAAGTACCTATTGAACCTCTTATTTTTAATAAACTAATCCAAGAAATATCTTTTAAAAAAGATTCTTGACTAATTAAGTAAGACAAACTTGCAGAATAGAAATTGCCGTACTTATTACTAGCACCAAATCTTGAGGAACCATCTCTTCTATAACTACCTGTTGCAAAATATTTGCCTTTATAATTATAATCTAAAGATGCGAATAAAGAAAAAAGTGTATAGGCAGATTCAAAAGTAGTATTTGTTCCATCATTTGCAGCGCCGTTATCTTGTGAGCTTAAATCTCCTGAAGCAAAACCCTTTTTACTAAGTGAGTAACTAGTAAATTGATCTTTTTGAAATTCTTGTCCAGCAAGTATATTAAAGTTATGATCTGTTTTAACCTTAAATTTATAGCTAGCCGTATTTATCCAGTCATAGTTAAATTCCTTAGAACCATTATCTGTTTTAGATCCTTTATTTGTTGGATCACCTACATATCCATCAAGAACAGAATTAGGTTTGATGAAACTTGTTCTGCTATAATCATCGTAAGATAAGCCGAGTTTAGAATTAATGTTTAATCCTTTTATTGGATGAATATCAACATTAAAAGAATTAAGACCTGTTAAATATTTTTGTAATTCTGGATTATTCTGTAGTGCTTCAAGTATTGGAAAACCTTGACTTGTATAATTATAAGTACCATCTGAGAGAAAAACAGGCTCATAAGGATTATAGGCATAAATAGCGTAAAATGGATTTTGTGCATTATATCTATCCCTTGTTTCGTTAGTTTTTTTCTGTCCAAGATTAAAAGAGTTGCTTAAAGTTAACCAAGGCTTAATATCAGAGGTAACATTTAAGGTTCCACTATACCTTTTATAGTCAGAACCAACTGTTAAACCCCCAGCATCATATTTTTGTAAAGAAAAATAGTAGGAAGATTTATCTGTATTACCACCTACAGATAATTGATGTTGAATTACATCCCCTTTTTGTAGGATGTCATTCTTCCAATCATGGCTTTGAGCTATTAAATTATCCCATCCTGCTTGCCTTTGTGCGGTTGTGATATTAAATAATGTTGCAGAACCAGGAAAGCTATTAGTTTGTAAATAGTTTGAAAAATCTGAGTTTTCGTAACCCAAATCATATTCATATTGCAATTTTTGTGCGGCGTTCATTAAAGTAAAATTGTCAGGAATCTTCTCATTTTTACCATATTGAAATCCATAAGATATTTGACCATTAGATGATTTACCATTTTTAGTAGTAATCACTAAAACGCCATTAGAACCTCTAGCCCCATAAATTGAAACTGCAGCCGCATCTTTTAAAACTGAAATATTTTCTATATCATTTGCATTTAGTGTAGAATAAAACTCATCTGCCATGTTATCAGGAATCTGTATTCCGTTTACCACCAAAAGAGGTTGACTTCCTGCATTAATAGATCCTGTACCTCTTATTCTTATAAAAGCATTATTGCCGGGTTTTCCGTTAATACTTGTAATTTGAACACCAGCAGCCTTACCTTGTAAAAGTTGATCAACACTAGGATTAGGTCTTTCACTGATCTCTTTTGCAGAAACTACTGTAATTGCGGATGACAAATCTGATTTAAGTTTAGACTGATATCCTGAAATAACTACTTCAGAAAGTTGCTTACTGTCAGTTACTAAAGAGATATTAATTGTTGAATTGTTTCCAATAGTAATGGTTTGTTTTAAGAAACCAATATAGGAAACTTCAATTAATTTACCCCCAATCGGAACTGAGAGCGAATAATTTCCATTTGTGTTTGTTTGTGTACCCACATTAGCACCCACTACTTTTACTGAAACGCCAGGTAAAGGGAGCCCATCTTCTTTGGCTATTATCTTTCCCGTAATTTTTTTGTCCTGTGCCAAAACACTAGATGCTATAAGAAGCATTACGAACAAACTCTGTACAAGTTTTTTCATACGATTTAGTTATTTAGTTAAATTAAGTGTTAATTAAAATCTAATTTAAAGTTATTTTATGGTTAATAACAAGTGTAAGTTTTTAGTTTTTTTACGTAAACACATTTAAATTACTGAAAATCAGATATTTGATAAATTGTTAATTAAATGTCAGAAAATCAATGAAACCAGAATATTACAAAGGCTTATTTTTAACAATTTTGCAAAATATTGTTAAAAATTTACAAATAATCCATTTAAATTAAAAAACTATTATGTGAGCATAATAATTTTATCCATTTTAACATTATTTTATTTTTAAGGAAATTATAAAATATAGTACTTTGTATTGCATAATACCAAATAATACATATATCTTTGTATTATGATTTCTGATAATACACAAACACAAATGAGGAAGGGCATACTAGAGTATTGCATACTTTCCATTATCTCTAGAGGAGAGATTTACGCATCGGACATAATAGAGGAATTAAAGGCAGCTAAGCTTTTAGTGGTAGAGGGAACGCTGTATCCTTTATTAACACGATTAAAAAATAATGGATTACTTACTTATAACTGGCAAGAATCAACATCCGGCCCTCCGCGTAAATATTACCAACTTTCCGAAACTGGGGCGCAAATTTTAATTCAGTTAGACCAAACCTGGTCTGATTTATCTTATGCTGTTAACAATAGCATCAAAAGAAGAAACTTAAACAATCAAGCTTAAATTTTAGCATCATGAATAAAACAATCATCATTAATATAAGTGGCGTTATTTTTCACATAGAAGAAGATGCTTACGAAATGCTTAAAACATACATGAATGAAGTAAAAAATCATTTTGCTTCTTACAGGGACAACTTTGAAATTATAACAGATATAGAAAATAGGATTGCTGAAATGTTTAGCGGTTTATTAGTTAAGGAAAACAAACAAGTTATCGTTTTAACAGACGTTAATGATGTAATTACAAGAATGGGAAACCCTTCCGATTTTGAAACGGATGACGAAAATGAACAATATCAACCCGAAACAGAAAAAACTGCCGAAAGAAAGTTTTTTAGGGATATGGAAGACCGGGTTATTGGAGGGGTTTGTGCCGGTATTGGACATTATTTTAATATTGAGGCTAGATGGATTAGAATTGCCTTCTTTATTCTTTTTATCTTTTATGGTTTTGGATTGATTCCTTATATATTATTATGGATAGTGATTCCGAAAGCAAATAGCCGGATAGAAAGAATGGAAATGAAAGGCGAAAAAATAAACCTTCAATCATTTCAAAAAAATGTAGAGGAAGAGTTGAATGCAGTGAAAAATAATTTCATCAATGCAACAAGTCATGCTGTACCTAGTTTAAGCAGATTAGGTTCTTTTATAAGGAATATAATTACAGCCTTAGCAGATTTTGTGGGTACAACAGGGAAATTCTTAATCAAAATATTAGGTTTCTTTATCATCACCATCATGAGTATCGGACTTATATCGGCTTTTGTTGCTCTTTTAGTATTTCTAGGTTATGCTGGCAGTGCCGATATTAATGGGATTTTTCCACTAAACGCTTTAAGAGAATCTTTAAGACCAATTGTTTTTGTAGCTGCTTTTTTAGTGTTATTTATCCCTCTTTTAGGAATTATATTTTTTACGTTGAGGGTGTTTTTTAATAATAGAACATTTTCAAGGTCTATCGGCTTTAGCCTACTAATGATTTGGATTTTAGCTTTGGGAACAGGCATTTTCTTTATTGCTAAAAACGCAACAGACTTTAAAGAACAAGCTAGTTATAGCGAATCTATTAGTTTAAAAAATAACCCAAACCTAGTATATTATTTACAAGGTGGCGAAGAGCGAACATTGCAAGAAGATATTTCTAACATCAACGGAAGTGATAGAATTGTGACTATTACCCGTAACGATAAAGATTTTGATACACCAAATAGGGTTAACATCAATTTAAAAATTGCAGAAAATGATTTACCTTCTTTAATTAAAACTTACTCGGCCAGAGGAAGAAATTTTGATGCGGCAATTAAAAGTGCTCATGATATTGAATATTATCTAGTTCAAAAAGATTCTTTACTCACTTTTGATTATCAATCTGGTTTAAAAGAACAAAGTTTATGGCGAGATCAAGAAGTTAATATTAAACTAAATATTCCTGTAAATAGTGTTTTATATATTGATAGGGATTTAGCAAGACACTTTTTTAGAAATCAAATGAATGATTGTATTGATGATGAAGATGATAGTAAATATATTATCGTAAAAGCTACTAAAGAAGGTTTTGTGTGCCAAAAAACACCAAATGCTATTGATAGAGAAAAAAGAGATCAAGAAGAGAACGGATCTAAAGACAGTATAAAAAAAGAGGTGATTTTTAATTAAAACATAATTTTTTAACCCAATTAAAAAGCTATTCTTGTTTAAGAATGGCTTTTTTGTTTAGCATTTAAAATATTTATTTAAATTTAACGGTTACAATACGATTTTTACATCTCCGTTTGAATGATTAAGATTTTTTACCTGCCTTTGATTCTTATATTTTTCACTTTGTTTGGTTTTTCTCAAAACAAAACAGGAAGTATCAGCGGAAAAGTATTTTATTTAGGAAAACCAACCCCAGAAGTTAATGTCTTTCTCCTCAATCAAAAAGATTCTGTAATCATCAAAACATCATTAACAAATAATGAAGGAGAATTTAATTTTGAAAATATTAATGATGGAAAATATTTAATAGCTATAAGAAGTATCGTATATCAGAATAAATACAGCGAACCTATCATTATCAATAAAAACATACCATCTTTTTCTTTGGGAACTATAACCTTAGAAAAATTAAATAAACAGCTAAAAGAAGTCACCGTTACTTTCAACAAACCATATATAGAAACAAAACTAGGCAAAACGGTTTTAAATTTAGAAAACAGTGTTTTTGGATTAGGCAGCACTGGCTTTGAAATTTTTGAGACTTTGCCGGGAATTAACATTAAAAGTAATGAGCTCAGTTTAAATGGCAAAAGTAACATTGCGGTTTTTATTGATGATAAACCAAGCAATTTAACTGGCGAAAACCTAATAGAATATTTAAAAAACTTACCCACCAATAATATAGAAAAAATTGAAATTATAGAAGCTAACTCTGCTAAATATGACGCGGCTTATAATGGCGGTATTATCAATATCAAATTTAAAAAAGGAAAAAATATTGGCACCAACGCAACCGTTTCTACAGGTGCCGGTTTAGGAGTAAATTATAGGTATAACGCTGGCATCAATATTAATAACAGAACTGCAAAAAGTAATTTATACCTTAATTATGATTATGCTAAAATTAAGGCTTTAGACCAAACGTTTTTAAATAGAAGCGTTACTGCCTTATTAAAAGCGCCATTTGAAAAAACTCTTTTTAATGTCTATAATAACGATACCAAAACAAGAAATAATCATTCTATTATTTTAGGATATGATTACCAGATTGATGAAAAGCAATCTTTATCGTTACTGATAAATGCTTTTAGTAATCAAATGTTTTCTTATGAAATAAACCAAAGCTTTATAACGCATAATGTATTAGATTCTACAATAAATTCAACATCGTTAGAAAATCGTTTACTTACCAATTTATCAGGAAATATAAAGTATAAAAAAGATCTGGATAAAAAAGGAAAAATGTTTAGTGGTGCCGCAGATTTTTTAACATTTAACAGAAAATCAGACGAAAATTTAAATAGCGTTTATTTAAACAATTCTAATAATGAATACAAAGCGCCATTAATTTTTAACAACAAAACACCTTCAAAAATAAATATTATTAGCGGAAATATTGATTACGCTTTGCCGGCTGGCAAAAAGTCTCTTCTAGAGTTTGGGATTAAAGCAAATTCGGTTAACATTTCCAATAACAGAATTATAGACATTAAATCAGGCAAAACCTACATCCAAAATCCAGACATTAACTTTAATTATCAAGAAAATATTATTGCTGGATATACCAATTATGCTTATAAAAATGATAAATACAGCATTTCTGCAGGTTTAAGATTAGAACAAACATTTGCCAAAGGCGATACAAGTACTAATAATTATTTAATTGATAGAAACTATTATAGCCTTTTCCCCAACTTAAGTTTAACAAACCAATTAAATAAAAAAAACAAATTGGCTTTGAGCTATAATAAAGGAATTACAAGACCTAGGTATGACCAACTCAATCCGTTTTCTTATTTTTTAGATCAGTTTACTTACAATCAAGGAAATCCTCAGTTAAAACCTTCAACCATAAATAGCACAAAACTAGAGTGGGAATTAAATGCCAAATATGTTTTTGATGTGCATTATAATTATACTAATGATTTTGTTTATACTGTTTACAATCAAGATTTTAAAAATAACGTTGCGATTGCCAGTATACAAAACTTTGATTATAGGCAAAGTTTAGGCATTTCTTTATTTATTCCAATCACGTTTTCTAATTGGTATGATATTAATTTATACGCAGAAGGAAACAAGGAATATTTTAAATATTTAGACTCATTTAACAACGCCCATTATAATAGCAGTCTAAATGCATCATTGATGTTAAACCATAACTTTCAGTTACCAAAAGCCATAAAAGCAACCATAAATATGCTTTATGAAACCCCTACGGCATATGCTGTTTACCGGTTTAAACCATTATATTATGTAAATTTTGGAATTAGTAAATCTGTTTTTCAAAACAGGGGTAGTGTAAGGTTTACTGCCACTGATATTTTCAACTCTAACAGTAATAGATATTCTACAAATTTAGCCAGCATAAATCTGGTTGCAAAAGATAAAACCGAGACTCAAAGTATTAGGTTAAGCTTTAATTATAAAATTGGTAAGCAAACAGTTAAAGCCTATCAAAAAAGAAAATTAGATGTGGAAGATGAAAAAGTTAGGGTTGGGCAATAGATTAACTAGAAGTTAACTATAAGACAACTAAAGAAGAACTATAGGACAACTATACTATAACTATAGAATTCTTATGAACAACGGCTTTTTTTTAAAGATTTTTTATTTCTATAAAAATTAATTAGATTCTTTTTAATTAATTTTATCGTTTGCTGATAATTCTGATTTATTAAATTTTTTGGGCGTTTTAACACGCTATCCACTATATCTTTTTTGAGAAAAACAAAAAAGGATGTCGTTACTATCGTTAACGCAAAAAACTAAACCTTAATAACAATTCCTCGCTTAAACATTATCCAAAGTATCAAAAACCAAATCAATACAAATGATATTGCCCAAGCAACAGAGGCATTTTCAGGAGAAAAATTTGGGCTAAAACATTGGAGATATAAATAATCTTTCCAACTTACTGACTGTCCGTTTAAATTGGCTTTTAAAATATTCATTGATCTAGCAACAACTCCAGAAACAAAATAAACTGTAATTGCATTTACACCATAAATTAGAAACGGTTTTGTGAATTTTGTAAATCCTTTTACGTCAATTATCCAATAACAAAAAGCCAAACCCATGCTTGCTAAACCACCAGTATATAGTACATAAGAGCTTGTCCATAAAGATTTATTTATCGGAAAAAACAAGTCCCAAATTAATCCAAATAGAAAAGCGATAAAGCCGTAAATGAACAACCAAACCACTTTATTTTCTTCCGTTCTTTGTTTAGATTTTAAAATTATACCCATTAAAACGCCAAAAATTCCAGAAGCGATAGATGGTAGCGAACTTAAAATTCCTTCTGGATCCCAAGTTTTGCTGTTAATCCATAAATGATTTTCTGATAGCAGAAGTCTATCTAACCAAGCTCCTAAATTAGTTTCCTTGCCCAAATTAGCGTATCCAAATCCCGGGACAGGGATTAAAATCATCATTAGCCAATAGGAAATTAATATTACGATGAATATTTTAAAAAGAATGTGTGGCTTTATTTTTAAAAACAGCAAAGCACAAACAAAATATACAATTGCAATCCGTTGTAAAACCCCAGGAATGCGAAAATGAGCAAAATCGAAATACGGTTGTAAAGACATTAATATGCCTAAACCAAATAATACAGCAGCTCGTTTTGAAATTGATAAAATAAAATTATTATGCTTTTTTAAATCGGATAATTTATTATCTAAAGCGTAAACTATAGAAACGCCAACAATAAATAAAAAGAAAGGAAAAATTAAATCAGTTGGTGTACAACCATTCCAATCCGAGTGTTCTAATGGCGTATAAATATGACTCCAATCTCCAGGATTATTAACCAAAATCATCGCCGCAACGGTAATTCCTCTAAAAACATCTAAAGATAAAAGCCGCTTTTTTTCTAATTGATTTGCTTGCATATTTGATTTTGATTCTATTAAAGATAAAGCAATCTAATCATTACTATAATGTTTCGCCCAAAAAATTAATTGCTTTTGTATCTTGTTCTAAATTTTAATCTATGGATAATTGGATAGCAAAGCTGAGCGAGATTGCCGGAAAAGAAAGCCGATTAATAATCGGTTTAATGTCTGGAACTTCTTTAGATGGATTAGACATTGCACTTTGTAAAATCTCAGGGTTGGGCTTAAGCACAAAATCTCAGGTTTTAGCTTTTGAAACCATTTCTTATTCTGATGAGTTTAAAAATCAAATCAAAAAAATTGCCTTTCTAAAAACTGTGGATTTAGAGTTGCTTTGCTCGCTCAATAAAAAAATTGGAGAAATGCATGGCGAAATGGTTAATTCCTTTTTAAAAAGCAGAAATCTAAATCCAGAAAATATAGATTTAATTGCCAGCCATGGACAAACTATTTATCACTCCCCAGCAAATTCCAGAAAAAGTGATGGATTCGGAAATTCCACATTACAGATTGGAGATGCAGATCAAATTGCGGTAAAAACCAATATCATTACCATCAGTGATTTCCGCCAAAAAAATATTGCACAGGGTTTAGAAGGTGCGCCGTTGGCAATTTACGGGGATTACCTATTGTTTAATCATCCTTCAGAAAATAGAATTTTATTAAATATTGGGGGAATTTCAAACTTTACTTATTTACCCGCTGGCGGAAAGTTTGATCATATTTTAAGTACAGATGTTGGCCCGGGAAATAAAATGATGGATCAATTTATTAATAAAATTGACCCTCAATTATTCTTTGATAAAAATGGAGAAATGGCCGCTCTCGGAAAAATAAACGAAGAATTATTAGCAACGCTTTTAAGTCATGATTTTTTTGAATTGAGTTTCCCTAAATCAACCGGACCAGAATTATTTAATCTCGATTATTTACACGCTGCAATTTCTAAATGTAAATCGGATAAAATTTCAAATCAAGATAGTTTGGCAACTCTTAATCATTTTACAGCAAAGTCTATTGAAATTGCAATTAGAAAAACAGTTTCAAATCTAAAAAACACTGTTATTTATATTAGTGGAGGAGGTAATCATAATTTTTTATTGACATCAAATCTTAAAAATTTATTATCTGAGTCTACCTTTAAAAATTTATCTGATTTAGGAATAAATCCTGATGCCAAAGAAGCGTTATTGTTTGCAATTTTAGCTAATGAAACAGTTGCCGGAGATTATAAAGACTTTGATAAGGAAACACTATCAATGGGGAAAATTAGTTTACCATTATAATCTTTAAAATATGCTAACAGTCATCAATCCGAAACTACCCATGAGAAATAAATCCATCACAAAGGATTTCTATTTAAATCATCTCGGGTTTAAAGATATTGGAAGTCATGATTACCCACAATATTTAATCCTTAAAAAAGACAACATCGAAATTCATTTTTTTGAATTTGCAGATTTAGACCCAAAAGAAAATTACGGTCAGGTTTACATTCGTACAAATAATATCAATGAGTTATACCAATCTTTTATAAATGATGGCGTTAAAATTCATCCAAACGGAAAATTAAAAACTCAACCTTGGGGTCAGCAAGAATTCTCCATTTTAGATCCAGATTATAATTTATTAACCTTCGGACAAAGCTTCAATTAATGAATACCATTAAATTTTTATTTAGCTTTTAACAAAAAAGAGATTTTTACGTTACCTTGATTAGAAAATAACGAACATGAAAATAGTTTACGGATTAATTGTGGCTGCTGTAGTGGCCACATCATGCAACAATAGTAAAAATTCTACTGCAGATTCTAGCGATTCTACCTCCAATCCTTTCTTTCAAAAAAGTGCTTTATCCTATCAAGCTCCTGATTTTACAAAAATTAAGGATGCAGATTTTAAGCCCGCAATGGAAAAAGGTATTGATGAGCAAATGAAAGAAATAGATAGTATTGCCAATGATGTTGCAGCGCCAACATTTGATAATACTTTAGTGAGATTAGAAAAATCGGGCGAATTGTTACATCGCGTTAGCAATGTTTTTGATTTATTAACTGGCGCAAACACCAACCCAACTTTACAAGCAGTACAAGAAGAAATGGCGCCAAAACTAGCAGCTTTAAATGATGCTATCTTCTTAAATAAAAAGCTTTTTGTAAAAGTAAAAGCGATAAATGATGGTTTGTCA
>JBBRYE010000091.1:0-14881 GCA_038237895.1 Sphingobacteriales bacterium
CTTGATTGCCTTTACAATCTGGGATTCTGTAAATTTGATTCTTTTCATATTACCAATTAAATTTAAAGTTATTAAAATAGCCTCGCTACACTCGGGCTAGAATTCTACTTTTAATTGGTCTTAATTTGGGGAAGCTAACAAAACAATTTTATCTATTTTATTTTCTATTATAGGCGCATTGGCCGTTACAGTAACACTTTTTAATAATTTACTTGAAGAACTTAATAGTATATTTCCTAAATCAACCAATTTAGTGGTCTCATTAATTTTGATAAAATCGATGGTTTTACGCTTGTAACCAATAAAATCTATCGTAACTTTATACTCGCCTTCTTCAAGATTAATTAAAGAAAATTCGCCTTTAATGTTTGTGACAACCCCGTCTATAGGTTTACTGTTTCCAGTTTTATAAAGCCCAACAGAGGCATAATCAACACCTATATTGCTAGTAGAATCTTTAATAAGCCCCGTAATTTTGCCAATTTTTTGTGCCTTTAAAGATGTAGTTATAAAAATAGTAACGATAAGAAAAATGTATTTCATGATGATAAAAGAAGTCTAAATTTTTGCAGAAATAGGGATGAATTCTGAACTAATTCCGTAGATATTGGTTTTGTTACAATGGAGCTTGAGTGAGATTCGCTTTATTTTGATTTTTTAAATACAACCAGATTAAGATTCCTAAAAATGCAGTACCTAATAAAAATCCTCCCAAAACATCTGTAAACCAATGTGCACCTAAGTAAATTCTTGAAAACGGAATTGTTAAGATTAATAGTAGACATAAATAGATAATGATATTTCTAACAATTTTTGTTAGCCATTTATGATGATGCAATATAAAAGCGATAAAGCCAAAAAACACAATGTAAAAAGAAACATGACCGCTAGGGAAACTTTGATGTTGTACATCTACCATTATCCTCACCATATCTTTATTTGGTCGTGGTCTGTTAATTAAAACTTTTATTAAATAAGTAATTATGCCTACAAAAAGTGTAGAAAAGCAAAAATAAGCTGCTCTTTGTTTTTTAGTTATAAAAAGTAATATTGCACTTCCTAAAACTATTATTATAGAACAGTACATTGTGCCAAACCAACTTATGGCTTTCATGGTAATATCTAAAACCGAATTATGATGTTCTTGTACCTCTTCAGAAAATTCTAAATCTACCCATGAGGAAGGAAAAAGTAATACTAAAATTGTTAAGATTACAAAACCAAAAACAATTACCCCAAGAATTTGCCGAGCATTTTTATTTAAAAACCCCATTATTTTGTATGTAACATAAAGTAAATGTTAAATTCTGAAGATATTTTGGTTAAGCTTTAAAATATCCTAATTTATTCAGATTCTATACAGAATTTAAATCCTTATTAGCTTAAAAAAAATATTTTATGTTTAGTAAGAAAATTCTAGTTTCATTTTATGTGTTATCGGCATTTAGCTTTAATGCTTTTTCTCAATCACATCCCAATTTCCATGTAGTTAAAAATTATCCTTTAACAGGCGATGGTGGTTGGGATTATTTAACAGTAAATACCCAAACCAAAACTGTTTATATTTCTCATGGAAATGAAGTAAATGTTTTAAGTTTAGAAACTGGCAAAGAAACAGGTAAGATAAATAATACCACAGGTGTGCATGGTATTGTATTAATTAACAGTTTAGGTAAAGGTTACACCAGTAATGGCAGAGATAATAGCTGTACCGTTTTTGATATTAAAACCAATAGCGAATTAAGAAAAATACAAACCGGACAAAACCCTGATGCTATTTTTTATGATGATTATTCTAAAAAAATATTTACCTGTAATGGTAAAAGCGAAGATGCCTCTGTAATTGATCCTATTACAGATAAAGTGGTGGCCACAATCCCCTTAGGAGGAAAACCAGAAACCGCTGTTTCTAATGGTAAAGGATTAATTTTTGTGAATGTAGAAACTACAAATGAAGTAGTTGTTTTTGATGCAAAAACCTATAAAATAAAAAGCAGATATAAATTAGAAGGCGGTGAAGAACCATCTGGCTTAGCAATGGATGTTATTACTAACCGACTTTTTGTAGGTTGTGGTGGTAACCAACAAATGATAATTATGGATGCTTTAACAGGAAAAAATTTAGCGAAATTTAATATTGGCGATTGCGACGGTGTTGCTTTCGATCCAATTTATAAACAAGCTTATTCTTCTAACAGAGAGGGGACAATAACAATTATAAAGGAAGTAAATGCCAATAAATTTGAATTTGTAAAAAATATAGAAACTGAATTTGGCGCAAGAACCATTGCTTTAAATCCTGTTAATCACCATATTTTTGTTTCTACTGCCAAAACAGAACCAGTAACCGCAACAACTGAAAATCCAAGGCCACGCCCAAAAGTTGTATCTGGTACTTTCCATGTTTTAGAAATTGGGGAGTAATAATAAGAATTCAAAGATTTTAACAAGAGCTAGATTAAGCTAAATTTCGGCTTAATCTGGCTCTTTTATTTTATCCTTTTATAAAAACTGATATTAGAATTAACTCCAGCATAACCACTAATTTCAGTATCGGTAAAATAACCATCATTAGTATCGCTAAAGCAAACTCCTTCACCTTGCTTTTCGTTAGCAGCATTCGGAGCATCTTGTGGTTGTTTTAAAAGGGTTTGCAAAATACTTTCTCCAATAGTTCTTTTCCAATACCAAGTTTGTCCTGTATTTCTTAATAAAATTTCAGAACCATCAGCAGAAATGTCTCCGCCAGTTAATAAATCAAAGTTTAATATTGCTATAGCTTTTAATGGGATAATGGTATTTAAGCTTTGAGGGTAAGCTGCTTTGTAAACATAGCTCTTGGAGTTTTGCTTAGTGAGTACATAAATATCTTTTGTTGATGGGTCTATCATTAAAGTTTCTGCATTTGCAGATCCGTTAGAATAGCTTATTTTTATTTTATCAAAAGCAGTAATATGCACCACGGTATTTTGGCTGGCACCAATAATTACCGGCTCTTCAAAGCGGTAAATAGTTGCGGAAGTAGCTTTTAGGTTATTGTTACCAATATCGGCTAAATAAATATAAAACTTGCCGTCTTGTGGTCCTGGCCCAACTGCAATATCTTCTAAATCGCTCGTTGTCAAATTATCAATGGTTAGCTTACCAAAATCCAATCCGTTTTTATCTGTCAAATAAACAGTGTTTATATTCCCGTCATCATGAACATATAAGATGCCTTTATTTGTTTGACTTGCAGCAATTCCCGATAGTTCGCCATTTCCCCTAGTCCCAAATAGATTTACATCTGGTGTTTTAGAAAAAAGAGTACAAGTGCTTAAAAATGCTAAATTGTATTTTGTTGTAGGTATAGAATCTGGTATAATAGGAGGATTTACAGGGATTTGCTTTTCTGAATCATTACCTTTTTTACAGGCAAAAAACAATAAGCAGGCGAATAATAAAATGTTTACTCTCATCATGTTCAAAATCAAAAAAGGACAGCTTTTATACTGTCCTTTTCTTTAGCTTTTCTCTAAAAACTTAATATTTATGTTGATTTCCAGTCCCGTCTGAAGGGAAAGCACCTAAATCTTTATTAGGAGGGGTAATGTTTGCACCAAACGTTCCGCCTTTTGGTAATACATTCATTGGGAAACCATAACGAGATAACAAAGGGGCGGTTGATTTAGTTGGAATTGCATTTTTACCAGCTCCACCGCTATAAACACCAGCACCCAAAGCTGGTGATCCTGATTTTAAATGGAAGTCAGCCCCATTAGGAATTTGATCTCTTCTATAAGTTCGTCCTGTACTCATCACTTTAACATCATAATTTGCAAAAAGAGGATCGTATTTTAAAGAATCGCTAGCAGTATTGGTACCAATATTGGTTCCAGCTGTTACTCCAGAAGTTATAATAGTGCCATTAACATAACCATTTAGATCTGAAATCTGCTTCAGGGTATATTGTCCGGGCTCAATGAATTGCATATATTGCTCTGCGCCACCCATTGGTGTTCCACGTCCGATACAAGTTAAATTATTACCATACTTAGTGTTTAATGTATCACTCGGCTTACCTTTTTGAGATTGATAAGAAATTCTTAAACCTGATTTACAATTAACAATAATATTATTGTAAGCATAACCACCAGCATTTGTTTCTGTGTTTATAGAGCCGTTTCTAGTGATTTTTAATTGACGGAAACCATTATTTACTACAGTATTGTTGTAAATGTTAACAACTGTACTAACACCCGCAATAGAAGCTATTTTTAATCCATTGGTTGCAACACCATAGGTTAAATTATAAGCCATATCTCCAAAGCAGTTAGATTTTAAATTGATTGCTTCGCCACCAGTAGATCCCATTTTTGATAATGTATTTCTCATGATGCTTACATACGTGTTTTCGCATTTTCCAATACAATCATCAATATTTCCGTAAAACCAAGAATCTTCAATAATCAATTTTCCAAATCTATTTAGATCTCCACTGTTCATGTAAACAGCGTTTCTTGGATCTCCTTCTGCAAAACCAAAATCTGCAGCATTATTACCCCAAGGGCCACCTGTATATTCTACGTGTGTCCATCTCAATAACAATAGATTAGCACTTTTTCCACATTGAAAACCTCCCCAATAACCTTTATAAGCTGGATCATTTGCTGTATCATCAATAATATTAGGATTAGATTTTGGAGTTGCTGCCGTTGCAAACACTGTAAACCAGTTTGGGGCTTCCGCAGAACCATCAGAAACTAAATTTCCGTTTACATAAAAAGTTGGGCTTGTAGCAGGGCTTTTTCCATCACCATGTATCAAAACCTTAACTCCAGGTTGTAAATACAAGGTATCACCCGCGTTAACAGTAACATCAGACATAATGTGGTATGTTTTACCAGCAAGCATTGTCCCTTTTAAGGGGATTGCATTTCCCTGTGCATCTTTTTTAGGTAAAATGGTATCTGCAATAGATTGACCTACTACTTTTAAAGGTGCTGAAATTTGTGTGTTTTCATTTTTTTTACATGAGAACATTGCCACAGAGAACATCGCAATAATTGCTAAAATAAAGTAATTCTTTTTCATGATTTTGTTTTTAATTCTATGTTTGGTTGATTTGTTAGTTAAAGTTTATATCGTAAACCCAATTGGTAGCTTTGCCCGAAGCTATCTTTTTGTACCAGGGTTTTGTCTGAGTTAATTAGTGGACTTGGGACTTGATTAATATTTAGAGGCAGTTTATTAAGGTAAACTTCATACGGGGTATTCAACAAATTTCTTACTTTAGTAAATAGGGCTAATTTTTTTCCTATTTTCTTTTCTGCTGATAAATCAAAAAGATGTAAATCCCTTTGGTGATAGTCAAAACCATAATATGGCGAAACTAATACTACTCTGTTTCCTGTGAATTGCCAAGCCAACTGAAAATCTAAACCTATATTAAGGCTCTTATATAATAATGCCACGTTGGCTATGTTTTGAGATTGACCTTGTAAAGCTCTTTTTTCTTCAGGATAAGTTGTTTCTGAAACACCATTAACCCTATCAGTTTTCTTTTTTGTGGTAGTGATAGAAGAGTTTGTATAGGTATAATTGGCTCTTATACCAAATTGACGGATGTATTTTTCATATACAAACTCGAAACCGAAGTTGGTGGCATCACCATAATTATTGGGCTGATAAATTACTGAGCTTTGTGATCCTGTAAAAACAAAACCATACTCTATAGGATTTACAAGTTTTTTGTAGAATATCCCTATCAAAATTTGCTCATTATTTTTAGGAAAGTATTCATACCTAAAATCTAAATTTTGAGCTTCGGTATGTTTTAAATTCGGATTACCTGAAGAATCAAAGTTTTCATCATCATGGCTTGGTGGTGTAGGCACCAATTCATAATAACCAGGGCGACTGATAGAACCAAAATAAGACAACCTTAAATTGGTTTTATCATTCAAAAGATACTTAAATGCCATACTTGGCAAAATATCTAAATAACTGATGGATGCTGTTTTTGCATCTGAGGTTACAGGGACATTCCTTTCAAAATTCTGTGCAGTGTTTTCACCCCTTACGCCTAATGTGGTTTCTAATTTTGATAGGTTGAATTTTAACATGGCATACCCTGCAGAAACATCCTCAGTCATATTATAATTGTTCCCATTAGAGGAAGAACCAGCAGGGTTAAATACAGACCAAGTAAAATTATCTATACCGGTCCATTCCTGCCGACCTACAGGCCTCAGTTGGTAATCGTCAAAATAATTATCTCTATTTTTTGCCCGGTATAAACCACCAACAGATAAACTATAAGGAATGGCTTTAAATTTTTTATTTAAGCTTAAATTCAAATAACCTGCTAAATCGGTATCCACATTTCTGATCCATGTTCTATTATAGTTTTGAATTACGTTTGGTCTGATACTGGGAGGATTATTTGTACCCGGTTCTGGTGAAAAGCCACCATCATATTCATATTCTGCTAAATCAGGGATATTACTTTTTGCCGTAGAATACACGCCAGACCATGTCAGCTTTAATTGATTGGTAATCAAACTGTGCTCGCCTTGTAGGGTTGCATTGTAAATATTTTGTCTTTGGAATCTTGAACGTCCGGAATAATTGATAGCTCCTGTACCCGATGTAGTTCTTGGCGCAACCAAAACCGTGTCTATGGTTAATCTTGTTTGAGCTTCATCTAAAATTGCATAAAGGGAATAAAATTTTAAAGTATTGGCTTCATTAATTTTATAATCCAACTTAGCATTAATTCCTGTTCTGGTTAATTCAGTAGAATATTCCCTAACGTTATTATTTTTTAAATTGAATGTCCCCCCATCAAAATATTCCCCATCAGTTGGGTTAAAAACACTACTATTTCCCCTAAAATCATTAGTATAAGAGGCGCCCAACATCAGACCTAATTTTTTGTCTAAAAACCTTTGCCCAAAAGAAAAATTGGCAAAAGTACTTGGGGTAAATTCTTTAGCATTGTATTTTAAATTTTCTCTGGTAAAATCATTTGGTTGTGCCAGATAAGATGAACCAAATTGTTGGAAGGGCGATTTTTTATTTATTGCACTTACAGGAAACTGTTTATAAGGGCGATCAATTAAGGTTTGATTATACCCACCAGACACACTGCCTTGAATATATAATTGGTCAGGTGCATTTTTCATTACCAAATTAACAGTTCCCCCAATAGCGTCACCTTCCATATCAGCTGTTAAAGTTTTGCTCACCTCAATGCGCTCTACTAAATCGGCAGGGAAAATATCT
The DNA here is from genome assembly GCA_038237895.1 of Sphingobacteriales bacterium. Taxonomy (GTDB): domain Bacteria; phylum Bacteroidota; class Bacteroidia; order Sphingobacteriales; family Sphingobacteriaceae; genus Pseudopedobacter. Next base: position 7,267 of record JBBRYE010000091.1, read on the forward strand.
AAAGGAACATAACGGTTCTTATTATCGGGACTAGGGATTTTTATCCCGTTTACTAAAGTATAGTTGTAACGTTTATCCATACCTCTAATAATGGCATATCTTCCGTCTCCGGCACTACTGCGTTCTAAAGAAACTCCAGAAACTCTTTGTAAAACGTTAGCAACGGTAATATCTGGAGATAACTGAATAGTTTTTGCTGATACAACATTGATTACGTTTAAAGCTTCTCTTTCAGATTGTTTAGCATAATTATCGGATTCTCTATCGCTATGGCCAACTATAGTAACCATGTTAAGTTCTGAAGAAGCGTCTTTTAATTTTATTTTTAGAAAGCTGTTTTTATTAATATCAATAAGAGTATCTAAAGTTTGATATCCGATAAAGGAGAAAACAAACCTTTGTTTGCCTTCGGGAATGTTTTTAAGTGTAAAACTACCATCTAAGCCTGCAATGGCAGTTTGATTTAGATGATATGACTTAACAGTTGCTCCGACTAACAACTCACCGTTTTTTGAGTCGGAAATTTTACCTTTTATAGTTGTTTGAGAAAAGCAATTAGTGATAAGGGAAAAGCAAAGAGGAATAATAAAAAACACCTTCATAATACGGCAAAAGTATTTTGGAGTTGTTAATGAATTATTATCCTACAATTATTAAAACTTTATGGAATTGTTTTATTAAGGTTAATAATTATATAAAAAGAACATTAAATATATTTTAAATTTACCAATTGATGTTTTAATTTTAACATATCGATATAAAAAATAGCAATATCTAAAAAGCAAAAAGGGGATGATTTTTTAAAATCATCCCCTTTTTTTAAAATCAAGTCTTGTTTAAACCTCGTAAGTTGTAGACGAAGTATCGCCACCTCTACCTGTCCAGTTAGTATGAAAAAATTCTCCTCTTGGTTTGTCTACTCTTTCATAAGTATGTGCGCCAAAGTAATCGCGTTGAGCTTGTAATAGGTTTGCTGGTAAACGCTCGCAACGGTAACCATCATAATAATTTAAACCTGCACTTAAACAAGGCACCGGAACACCGTTAATAACCGCCGTAGAAATCACTTTTCTCCATCCTGTTTGATGTGCACTCATTTTTTCAGCAAAGAAAGAATCTAATAGCAGATTGTTCAAATCAGGATTTTTATCAAAGGCTTCTTTAATATTTCCTAAAAAGCGAGAACGGATAATACAACCACCTCTCCACATTAAAGCTACGCTTCCGTAATTTAATGTCCATTTAAATTCTTTTGCTGCGGCTTTCATCATTTGATAACCTTGAGCATAAGAAATCACTTTTGCAGCATATAAAGCTGCACCTAAATCTTTAAGAAAAGCTTTTTTATCACCATCAAAACTTGGAGTTGGGCCATCTAATACTTTAGAAGCTGCAACACGTTCATCTTTTAAAGCAGATAAACACCTGGAAAAAACAGATTCGGTAATTAAAGTTAATGGAATACCTAAATCTAATGAAGTATTTACAGTCCATTTTCCAGTTCCTTTTTGCATGGCGGTATCTAAAATTTTATCAACCAAATGCGTCCCGTCTTCTTCTTTGTAAGCTAAAATATCGGCAGTAATTTCAATTAAGTAACTATCTAATTCGCCTTTATTCCATTCTGCAAAAACATCTTGCATTTCGCTGGTACTCATGCTTAAAACATCTTTCATAATTTGATAAACCTCATTAATTAGCTGCATATCGCCATATTCAATTCCGTTATGTACCATTTTCACAAAATGTCCTGCACCACCATCTCCAACCCAATCGCAACAAGGCGTACCATCTTCTACTTTTGCGGCAATCCCTTGAAAAATAGGTTTAACGGCTTCCCAAGCTTTTGGAGAACCACCTGGCATAATAGATGGACCTTTTAAAGCACCTTCTTCGCCACCAGAAACACCAGTACCAATAAATAATAAGCCTTTACTTTCTACATATTTTACTCTACGTTCCGTATCTGGGAAATGAGAATTTCCACCATCAATAATAATATCTCCTTTATCTAAAAGCGGAATTAAAATATCAATAAAATCATCAACCGGCTTACCCGCCTTAACCATCAACATCACCTTTCGTGGCGATTTTAACGAACCAATAAAATCTTCAATAGTGTGTGCACCATAAATATTTAAACCTTTCGCTCTGCCTTCAGTAAACTTCTCCACTTTATCAACCGTACGGTTAAAAGCAGATACATGAAAACCTTTGCTTTCCATGTTTAAAATTAAGTTTTCGCCCATTACGGCAATTCCTATTACACCTATATCAGATACTTGCTTCATTTTTTGTAATTATTGTTTAAGAATTGTTTTTTAGTTTGATAGCCAAATTTAAGCTTTTATTAATGGATAGCAATTTTATGGTTTATTTAAGAAGATGGATTGCAATTTTGTGATAGAAATAATAATTGTGGTAATTTTGATTTGGGCGTTTTAACACGCTTTCCGTTAAATCTTTTTGGCAGAAAAAGCCAAAAAGGATATCACTTCAATCGTTAACGCAAAAAAAAATCTTAATAAATGTTCCCATAATGACTTTTTAAATTTCTCAAAAACACATTATTTATTAAATTTGTGAACTTCATTAAGAAATTAAATGAGCGACCAAATCAAACACGAATGCGGTATTGCATTCATCAGATTGTTAAAACCCTTATCTTTTTATCAAGAAAAATACGGCACATCACTTTATGGCTTAAACAAGCTATATCTGTTGATGGAAAAACAGCATAACCGTGGGCAAGATGGGGCCGGGATTGCAACCATAAAATTGGATGTAAAACCAGGTAATCGATATATCAGTCGCCACCGTTCTATGGAAAAAAATGCCGTTCAGGATATTTTTTCTTACGTAATGCGCAAGTTTGCAGTTATAGAAAAGGAACAACCAGAACTTTTAAAAGATGCAGAATGGCTTAAAGAACACGTAAGTTTTACTGGCGAAGTTTTATTAGGGCATTTAAGATACGGAACTCACGGTAATAATAGCATTGAAGCTTGTCATCCGTTTTTACGCCAAAATAATTGGATGACACGTAACTTAATGATTGCCGGTAATTTCAACATGACAAATGTTGATGAGCTTTTACAACAACTTTATGATTTAGGCCAACACCCAAAAGAAAGAGCAGATACAGTTACAGTTTTAGAGAAAATTGGTCACTTTTTAGATGATGAAAATCAATTTTTGTTCAATAAATTTAAGCGTGAGGGATATGATAATAATGAGATTTCTCAACTCATTGGAAACCAATTAAACGTTAACAGAATTTTGCAAAAATCTGCAAAAACCTGGGATGGCGGGTATACTATTGCAGGAATTTTTGGACATGGTGATGCTTTTGTATTGAGAGACCCAGCAGGGATTCGCCCAGCTTATTATTATCATGATGATGAAATTTTTGTAGCAGCATCAGAAAGACCGGCTTTACAAACAGCTTTTAATATTAAAATTGGGCAGGTTAAAGAAATTGAACCCGGTCATGCTTTAATTATTAAAAAAGACGGAACCATTTCTGATGAAATCTTTAGAGAACCTGTAGAGAAAAAAGCTTGTTCTTTTGAGCGAATTTATTTTTCTAGAGGAAGCGACGCAGATATTTATAAAGAGCGTAAAAAACTAGGAAATTTACTTTGCCCAAAAATTTTAGAACATGTAAATCATGATTTAGAACATACCGTTTTCTCTTATATCCCAAATACTGCAGAAGTTTCCTTTTACGGTTTGGTAGAAGGTTTACATGCTTATACTAAACAAAAACAAAGAGATGCTTTAATAAATAGCCGTGATAATTTAACGGATGAAGAATTAGACCGTATATTAAAAATTACTCCGAGGGTAGAGAAACTGGCAATCAAAGATGCTAAAATGCGAACCTTTATCACTCAAGATGCCGAACGCAGTGATATGGTTGCTCATGTTTACGATACTACTTACGGCTTAATAAAAAGAGGAGTTGATACTTTGGTTGCAATGGATGATTCTATTGTACGTGGCACAACTTTAAAACAAAGTATTTTAAGAATTTTTGACCGACTTGGTCCAGTTAAAATAGTAATAGTTTCTTCTGCACCTCAAATCCGTTACCCAGATTGTTATGGAATTGATATGAGCAAGATGGGAGAATTTGTAGCTTTTGATGCTGCAATATCCTTATTGCGTGAGCGTAAAATGGATAATGTAATTACTGAGGTTTACAATAAATGTAAAGATCAAGCAGATGCGCCAAAAGAGGAGGTAATTAATCATGTAAAAGAAATTTACGCACCATTTACTCCTGAAGAAATATCAGATAAAATTGCCCAAATTATTACTCCAAAAGAAGTTTCGGCTAAAGTAGAAGTGATTTATCAAACAATAGAGGGTTTACATGAAGCTTGTCCAGATCATTTAGGTGATTGGTATTTTTCTGGAGATTACCCAACTCCCGGCGGAAATAAAGTGGTAAACAGAGCCTTTATGAACTGGATGGAAGGTAAAAATGCCAGGGCTTACGTTTAGGTGATTAGGTTGTTGGTTTGTTAGTTAGTTAGTTAGTTAGTTAGTTAGTTAGTTAGTTTTTAAGTTTTTCAAGTTCATTAGTCAACAGTTCGTTAGGATTGTAAAGTTTTAAATCTAAGAATCTTTCAATATTAATATTCTTTCTGTAGAGTTTAGCGAAGCGTTCACTACGGATTGGCAAATAACAAGGAGTCTCCAGACTCGAGTTAGTAGTAAGAACATTAAACGCAGGGTCCTTTACAAGAGACCCTGCTAATACAAAAAAACAGGGATGATTTCTATCTCTTTCTGTGTTAATCATCAAAATCTTCGGGAAAATTTTAACTTACTATAAACATATTCTTTCTGTAGAGTTTAGCGAAGCGTTCTCTACGGATTGGCAAATAAAAAAGAGTCTCCAGACTTGAGTTAGTAGTAAGAACATTAAACGCAGGGTGCTTTATAAGAGACCCTGCTAGTACAAAAAAACAAGGATGATTTCTATCTCTTTCTGTGTTAATCATCAAAATCTGCGGGAAAATTTTAACTTACTAAAAACAAAACCAAGAAATAAATTCTAAATCAGCGTATGCGTAAAAATCAAGTTATAAATCAGCTTTAACGCAAAAATAATAATGATAATACCTGCAATCTTATTTAAGTTCTGAAGGCTTTTCTCTTTAATTTTATACCTCATTTTATGGGCAAAGTAAGCTTTAAGGGTATCCATAGAAAAAAGTGTAATTAATATTGCCCCAAAAAACGGAATAATTTGTTTGCTTGTTAATTCGCCATACATAGAATAAACGCCGCTAGAAACGCTAATCCAATATAAAAGAATAAAAGGGTTGAAAATACACATGAAAAATCCCTTGAAAAAATAACCAGCATGTTTTATTCTTGAAGGAACATCTGTATAATCAAGTCTGATTTTTTTGAAAAGATAATAAAAGCCGATCCCTAGCAAAATAGCACTTCCTACAATGCCTATTGGGATGCGATAAGTACTTTCAAAACTGAGTAACGAAGTGCCAAAAAGTGTGATTGTCATGTAAATAAAATCACTTACAACCACTCCACTAGCTAAAGCAACACCAGCATAAAAGCCCCTTTCTATACTCGTTTTTATAAGGGCAAAAAATACGGGGCCGGTTAAGAATGAAAGTACAATCCCTAAGCCAATTCCCGAAACAATAAGTTCTAGCATGTAAATTTTATTGGTGTGCTTTCAATGCGAATATGCAATTTTCAGCAGTAAAAACATAGATTTTTATTTAAAACGCTTAAATATGATGTATGTTTTTAAGCATCTTTAAAAATAGAATTTTACAAATCTAAACCCTAATATTAAATTTAATAGGTTACTTTGTACAGCATCAAAATTTTAGATTTTAAATGAAGTTAAGTTTTAACGATATTTTTATGAACCTTGCTGCCGATTTAGCTAAGCGGTCTCACTGTGTAAAAAATCAGGTTGGTGCGGTATTAACAAAGGAAACAAGAATAATTTCTATTGGTTATAACGGGCCACCAGCTAATACGCATAATTGCGATGAGGAATGGCCAAATGAAGGTTGTCCTCGCGATTCTAGAAACAGCTGCTCATTAGCACTACATGCAGAGGAAAACGCAATATTATATGCTATAAAAAACGGAACGCAAATACAAGGCGCTACATTGTACACTACGCTTTCGCCATGTATTGCTTGTGCCAGATTAATTTTATCATCAGGGATTAAAGAAGTGATGTTTCGCCATTCTTATGCGGCATATAAAGGTTTACCAACAGATGAAGGCGTAGAATTTTTAAACAAATTTGGAGTAAGCTGTTATATTTTACAAGAAGAAAAGTCTATTTCATAAAAGGCATAAACTAAAATTCCACTTCACCATCCTCATCTTCTGGCAATATAAAATCATCCCCAAATTGCTCATTTACATCATGTGCCCATTCTTCTTTATTAGTGGCTTCATGTACGTTTTCTGTTTTTTTATTGACTATTTTATCCTCGCCGTTAGTGATTTCCACATCGTCTGTATTTTTCTTTAAATCTTTAGGGTCTTGAGCGTTTATCATGATTGGTTTTTCAATAGTTTAAACAAAAAGCCTACCGAAATTATTTGGGGCTTCCCCAACTTTGAAAAAAAGCTGGGTCGCGTCGTCCGCTATATCTTTTTGTGAAAAACAAAAAGGATGTCTCCACCACCGCTAAGCTAAAAACCTAAAAAGTTTAAATTGATATTTAGTTTCAAAAACTTTGAATGTCTGGTTTAAATCACTCAAGCTTTTCCTAATAAAAACTATTTCTTAAATTGCTGTTTAAACAACCATTAAAACAAAAAAACATGAAGTTAAAAACTTACCTAATCGGCACATTAATTATTGCCAATTTATCAGTATTTGCACAAACAAAAAATCCAATTATAGATAATATTGTAAAGGAAGAAACTGAAAATTCTCAACTTAAAAGCATTGCTCATGAATTAATAGATATCATTGGACCACGTTTAGTTGGCTCCCCACAAATGAAAGAAGCAAATGATTGGGCTGTAAAAAAATATACTGATTGGGGCATAAATGCTAAAAATGAAAAATGGGGCGAATGGCGTGGATGGCAACGTGGAATTTCTCATATAGATATGGTTTCGCCAAGAATGAAATCTTTAGAAGGCACACAATTGGCTTGGAGTCCTTCCACTTCTTCCAAAGGTGTAACAGCAGAGGTTATTATCCTTCCAGATTTAGCAGATTCTATTGCTTTTGTAAACTGGTTACCAAATGCAAAAGGAAAATTAGTGATGGTTTCTATGTTGCAACCAACCGGGCGCCCTGATGATAACTGGGAACAATATGGAACCAAAGAATCTATCGAAAAAATGAAAACCGAAAGATCTGAAATGACCAAGGCTTGGGCAAACAGAATCCGTAAAACTGGTTATAATTCTCGCACTTTACCTGTCGCTTTAGAAAACGCAGGTGCTGCCGGGATTGTTTCCTCTTATTGGTCGGCGGGTTTTGGAGTTAATAAAATTTTTAGTGCTTACACCAAAAAAATCCCGACAGTAGATATTTCTTTAGAAGATTACGGATTACTTTATCGTTTGACAGAATCTGGAACAGTACCCA
>JBBRYE010000092.1:0-14783 GCA_038237895.1 Sphingobacteriales bacterium
AGGATGTCCTGTTTCATAACTGATATCTGGTGTAAAAACCAAATAACCATTACTTACAAAATAAGAGATATTTAAACGGGATGGAGTGGGAGCGGGAGCTTGATAATTGTAAAGATTATCGGTTACTTTCTCATAAAAATAAACAATCATTGGATATTTTTTAGAAGGATCAAAATTTTCTGGTTTATATAAAACCCCGTCAGATTGATAACCTTTTGGTGTAGTCCAATGCACCAATTCTGCTGTCCCCCAATTGTATGCTGATTGTTGCGGGTTTGTAGTGGCTAACTTTTCTTCTTTTTTAAAATCAGCGGAAGCGAAAAGCATTGGCGAAGTTTGATAATTGTCTTTTTCATAGATTAAAATGTTTGCCTCTTTTGCTTTTTGCGGACGAGAGAAGCTGTAATTATCCATGATTAATAATTTTGGATCATTGGTTTTAGCCATGTCTTTCTCAAAAAAACCATTTTGTTTGGTTTTATTATTTAAAGCAGAAAGTAGAATAGTTTCTTTGGCAGATATAAATTTCTTTTCAGCATCTAAACGAACATATTTTAGCGTAATGTTATTTTTTCTGCCAAAACCATTTGTGATATTTTTTCCAATGCCATTTTGCGTATCAAAAGCCCAAATATCATATTTATCATAAACTATTGCTTCGTTTTCATCTTCTGTAAAAGCGGCAAATCCATAGCTATTTGGGTCGTCTGGTACGTCGTTTTCCTCATCACCAAATTTGATATTGGCAGGTGCGGTGAACTGGATTTTTTTTGATGAGGCAATATTATAATTGTACCAATTTTGGGTTTCACTGTCAAACCAGATTACGTTTTTTCCTTTTGGCGATAATTGATAATTGGCTTTTGAAGCTTCATTAATGAGCTTTTTTTCTCCGTTTTCTAAGTTGATGATATACGCCGTATTTTTTGAACCACCTTCCCACTGTATGGCAATTCTGTTCCCGAAATCTGAACTTCCTAAAGCATAATTTGCATTTCCTTCATCTGCTAAATCAATATTTTCTAACTCTTCAGAACCTAATTGCATAAAACGATTGTTTTTTAAATCAATCATTGCTATATAGTTTTTCTTTAGCGTTTTGATGAGATTAGCTAATTGCATAGGTTGCAAATAATCATCTTTATAGTTCCAAATATCTAGTTTAGCAACTTCAAAATCTACGATAGTGGTGTCTTTTGGAGATGGGATTGGCGCTGTACCAAAAAACAAACGACCAGCATTTTTGCTAAAAAACACTTTTCCGTTTTCGCTTACGCTTGATTTGGCTGGCATACCAATGGTGTTTTCATTGGCAATAATAGTTGCCGAATCTGTTTTAAAATTATAATAGTAAAGTTGATGGATTTTGATCAATGCTTTTTCCGGGCTATTATTACCTGTAAAAGCTAATTGAGTTGCTTTCTCATCAAAAGAAAGGTTCTTATAAATTCCTTTTCCACTGGTTAATAGTTTAGATTCTTGCTTTTGAATGTCATATAAGTAAACGCCAGCTTTTATGGTAGAATCTTTTTTAATGCCTGTAGTAATATACATTAAAAAGTTGCCATATTTACTCAATTGGTAATCTGTAACGCCTTTAAAAACAGTCTCAATGCCATTTTCTAAGTTTTTTAAAGTAAGGTTTGTTCCTTCTTTAGAAGCGGAAGAAGGAGTTTCATCTGCAAAGAAATAATCATTGTCTGTCTTAGAAATAGGTTTTTTCTTTTTTACGGTATCGGTAGGATCTTTATCTACTAAATAGGCTAAAACGTTTCCCGTTTTTTCTGGAAAATCATAAGATTTAATTCTTGGAACTTTTATCAGCTCATAAGTCTTTAAATTTAAAATTCCGAGAGAATCTTTTGGTAGTTCGTCCGCTTTTTTTTTCTTGATTTTAGCTTGTCTGGTTTCTTGATATGTTGGTTTAATAGTAAAAGCAGCAAATTTCTCATCATAAGAAAACTTGGAATCTTCTCCCCTAGGATATTGAAAATCTTGATTAGATTTAAACTTTTTGATGTGAAATTCTGCATCACCAGCTTGTGGTGTAATTGCATAGCCCACAAAAGTACCTTTGTTACTGATTTTTTCATTGGCTAAATTTTGCCACATATCATAAACAGAATGGTCTAATGGTTTCTTTTGGGCAGAAACAAAAAAAGCAGTAAATAAGAATGAAGTTAGGAGTAAGGTTTTACGCATATCATAAATTTTAATTTATAAATATGCAAGAATTGTTTGTTTAATACCAGATTAGCACTGAAATATTACAAAATAATCTGATTTTGAAATTAATTTTATATTAAAGCTTCATTAAAGTTTCCGCAATAACTAAATCTTCTTTAAAAGTAATCTTAAAATTAAACTCATCGCCTTTTTCTAAATGGATTTCTAAGCCTGCATTTTCTACTACAGAGGCATCATCTGTAAATAAGTCTTGATAATTTTGTTGATAAGCTTTTTTTAACTGATGATATTGAAAGGTTTGCGGCGTTTGTACCAGATAAATTTCTTTCCTATCCAAAGCTTCGGTTTTGCCATTAGTTAATTTTCTGATAGAATCTTTAGAAGGGATCGCCGCAATTGCATTTCCTTTAGTTAAGGCTGTCTTAAAGCAATTGCTAATTGTGTTTTGAGAAACTAAAGGACGAACTGCATCATGTATAGCAATAATTGCATTTTCTTCTTTTATTTTTTCTAAACCATTTTTTACGGAATAAAATCTTTGCTCTCCGCCAAAAACAATTTGATGTGGAACTTTAAATGAAAACTCTTCAATTAAATTATTCCAAAGCTTTTCATCAGCTTTAGCTAAAACCAAAATAATTTGAGGTTGGTATTTATTATGATGAAATGCATGGATGGTATGCATCAAAATAGGTAAACCATTAACCTTTAAAAATTGCTTAGGAATATCGCTACTCATGCGGCTTCCACTTCCTCCAGCTACAATAATAGAGTAAAAAGTATTTTGATTGCTCATAATTAAATCCAATTAAACAAAAAAGACCGATAAAATCGGTCTTTCTGTAAAATATTATATATCAAATTAGATAATCAACATGGCATCGCCGTAGCTAAAAAATCTATATTTCTCTTTTACTGCTTGTTCATAAGCATTCATTACATAGTCATAATTTCCAAATGCAGCAACCATCATTAATAAGGTAGATTCTGGTGTATGAAAATTAGTAATCATGCTATTTGCAATGCTGAAATCGTAAGGAGGAAAGATAAATTTTGATGTCCAATCGTTAACCGGTTTTAAAGTGTGGTTAGCAGAAACCGCAGATTCAATAGACCTCATTACAGTTGTACCAACTGCACAAATTTTTCTTTTTTCTTCTTTGGCTTTGTTCACAATATCAGCATCTTTTTGCTCGATGATGATTTGCTCAGAATCCATTTTGTGTTTGGTTAAATCTTCAACCTCAACTTGTCTGAAAGTTCCTAAACCAATATGTAATGTAACTTCCGCAAAATCAATTCCTTTTAATTCCAGACGTTTCATTAACTCACGACTAAAATGTAAACCTGCTGTTGGAGCGGCTACAGCACCTTCATTCTTAGCGAAAATGGTTTGGTAACGATCTTTATCTTCTGCAGTTGGTTTACGTTTAATATATTTAGGAAGCGGAGTTTCACCTAAAATTTCTATGTTTTGTCTAAATTCTTCATCGGTACCATCAAAAAGAAAACGGATGGTACGTCCTCTTGAAGTGGTGTTATCAACAACTTCGGCAACTAATAAATCATCATCACCAAAATATAATTTATTACCAACCCTAATTTTACGGGCAGGATCTACTAAAACATCCCACAAACGTAATTCTTTATTTAATTCCCTTAATAAGAAAACTTCTATTGTTGCACCAGTTTTTTCTTTATTACCGTATAAACGAGCAGGGAAAACCTTGGTATTATTTAAAATCATCACATCTTTTTCTTCAAAATAGCCAAGGACATCCTTAAATATTTTGTGCTCAATTTTGCCGGTTTTTTTATCTAAAACCATTAAACGAGACTCGTCGCGACTTTCTGATGGGGTATGAGCAATTAGAGATTCAGGTAGGTGGAATTTGAATTGTGATAACTTCATATAAATTTATTCAGTAATTTGGAGCGCAAATTTAAGAAAAATAAAACAGAATAGTAAATATGATTTTCTTAAGGTTTTAATGGTAAAAATTAGCTAATTTTTTGCTTGATTTTTTTGTCAGAATCATGATTTTCTCGATTGCAGGATTTTCTTGATCAAAATCAGTTATGCATCCTTTTTATCCTTCAATCCTGTTAATCAAGATTTAGACAAATGAGAAATTCAAACAAATAAGATTCCCACATTTCCCCCACAAAAAAAAAGGCCGCTAAAAGCAGCCCTTTCTAAAATAAAATCTTAAATGTTATTTGCCAATTTTCAATAATTCGATATCAAAAATTAAAGTGCTGTAAGGTGGAATGTCCGCTCCCGCTCCACGTTCTCCATAACCTAATTCATAAGGGATGTAAAAACGGAATTTAGAACCTATTGGCATTAATTGAACACCTTCTATCCATCCTGGTATTACATTATTTAAAGGTAAAGTTAATGGTTCGTTTCTATCATAAGAACTATCAAATTGTTTACCATTTACTAAAGTTCCTCTGTAATTAACGGTAACCTCATCTGTTGCGGCTGGTTTTGCGCCCGTTCCCATAGTAATTACTTCGTATTGTAAGCCGCTAGGTAAAGTGACAATCTTTGGGTTCTTTTTGTTATTGGTTAAAAAAGTAATGCCAGAATCTTTTGCTGCTGCAAATTTAGACTCGCTAATTTTCTTTAAAAAGCTGCTGATGGTTGGTCCGGCTTGTTCGTCAGTTACTTTTAAAGTCTTGTCGTTAAAAACATCGTCCATTGCCTGACTTAGTAAAGCGTAGTTTAAACTTTTTACCCCATCAGATTTTAAGCCCATAGCTATTTTTAATCCAAAAGAATAACTTGCAGAATCTAATTCCGACATTGGTGCTGGTGCGCTTTCTTCCATAGTTTCTTTTGCTTTTTGCTTTGCTTTTTTACTTTGTGCGTTCACAAATAAAGTGCTGGCTGCTAAGCCTAGTGTTAAAATTATCTTAAATTTCATAGTTAAAAATAAATCGGGTGAAGATATAAATAAAAACGAAATTCGGTTGAAAAGATTTTTGAATTTAATTGCTAAAAATATTAGCGAAAAGTACTAGTTTTGGGCAATGGATAATTTGTATGCAATTGTAGATATTGAGACTACCGGAGGTCATGCCAGTGCCCACGGTATAACAGAGATTGCCATATTTATCCATAATGGGGAAAATGTAATAGAAGAATATCAAACCTTAATCAACCCTTTTCAGGAAATCCCTATTTTTATACAAAGCTTAACGGGCATTAGCAACGAGATGGTGAGCAAAGCACCGTCATTTGAAGAAGTTGCCCCTCGTATATTTGAACTACTAGATCAAAAGATATTTGTTGCCCATAACGTAAACTTCGATTATTCTTTTGTAAACCATCACCTTAAAAAAGAAGGCTATACTTTAGGGAATAAAAAATTATGTACGGTAAGGTTGGCCCGAAAAATATTTCCTGGCTTACCTTCCTACAGTTTAGGTAAATTGAGCAGGAGTTTAAACGTTCCTATTCAAAACCGACACCGAGCTGCAGGCGATGCTTACGCAACAGCAACCATTTTTAAAATGATGGTACAAGCAGACCAAAATGGTTATATTCAGGAAGCTTTAAAGGCAAAGGCGAAAGAAGAAGCATTGCCACCATTTATCTCGAGAAGCCAGATAGAAAATATCCCCAGACAACCCGGAGTATATTATTTTAAAGATAAAAAGGATAAGATTATCTATGTAGGGAAAGCAAAAAATCTTTACAGAAGAATTTTAAGCCACTTTTCTAACAACAGTCCGCATAGAAATAAACAAGATTTTTTGAGAGAGATCCGGAAGATTTCTCATCAGGTTTGTGGTACCGAGTTACAGGCTATGATTTTGGAAAATATCGAAATTAAACGCCTATGGCCTGCAAATAATAGTGCCGCAAAGAAACCAGAAAGAAGGCATTGCCTTTATCTTTATGAAGACCAAAAAGGATTTTTAAGGTTTGGAGTGGGTAAAAAGATCAAGAATTTAAAACCTACTTATCTATTTAATTCCCTGGCCGAATCTCAATCGCTGTTGCGCAAATGGTGTGAAGAATACGGACTTTGCCCTAAAATGTGCAACCTGCAAAATACAACCGAAGATTGTATCGCATTATTGGCAGGTAATTGTATTTGTGCCCAAAAGGATAATGCAGTGGACTATAACCAAAAAGTAAATGCTTTAATTAGACATTTAATGCAAGGTTTACCTTCGTTTTTAATTGTTGATAACGGCAGAAACCGATTAGAAAAAAGCTGTATCTTGATGGAAAAAGGCGTTTTTTATGGGATGGGTTACTTGCCAGAACATCAGTTGCCAGATAATTTAGAAAAAGCAAAATCTTTGCTACAACCTTATCCTTCCTATCAATTTATAGAAAAACTTGTTTTAGATTTTGCCCTACAAAACCCACATCAACAAGTTATACTCAATTAAATTGTACTTTTAAATAGACAAAGCTAAATTTATAAATATCCAATCCTTTATAAATTAACCTTAAACGCTACCTTTTAATTTTGGCTTAATTTTTAGCTATATAGAATCATATAACTAATCCACTAAAACAAATCACATGAAAAAATTAATCTACGTAGCATTATCTTTCTTTTTATTAATCGGGAGTGTAAATGTAGCATCTGCTACTGTTAAAAAAGATCAACCATTAACAGAGCAACAACAAGCTCAATTAAAAACCTTAACAAATAGGGTAGAAGAGATCAGGAATATGGAAAGGTCTAATCTTACTCGCGAACAAAAAAATCAATTAAGAACAGAGTTAAGAGATATGAAAAAACAAGCCAATGCAATTAGCAATGGTGGTATTTATCTTTCAATTACTGCTATTTTAGTAATTATCTTAATTTTATTGTTACTAAGATAAGAATAAGCAATTTTAATTATAAGCCGCGTCAGTTAAGTTTGGGGCGGTTTTTTTGTGCTTTATGGTTTTTACGATACCGCTAAATTTTAAATTTAATGATAGTTGTTTTTAGAGCAACAGCCGGGCTGTTCATTACTCCGCTATCGCTGCGGCCCTAAGGGCAAATTTTTTATCCAAAGGGATGCCCTTGGCACTCGGTACAGTCAAAAAAATTACCAACCAAATTGAAATTAGAGAAATGGATAATGAAATAATAAACTTATTGATAAGTGATAGAGAAAAAATTTCTGCTGCAATACTTATAGAAAAGTCTATAAAAGATGCTAAAAAGTTACTTATTAAAAGATTTGGTAAAGAGTTAGTTTCATACTTAAAATAAAATATAATGAAAAAGCGAAGGTGATATTAGATGATCATTTTGGGATGAAGTATGCTGGTATTAGGATTTATTGCGATGAAATAGAAGACGTTTATTTTCAAATCTCATTCTTAAGCGAATACAAAGACTTTTATTTAGAGATATATAATGACTATAATCAAAAAATCAAAGGCAAAAACCCTAAAGAAGAAACTAATCTTAAATATTATGAAGAGAAATTAAACTCAAAATGTCGTTCATTAGGGCAAATTCAAAATGTTTCTACCGCTTGGTTAGGAGATTGGGTTTGTAAGTACACAAAACTTGACAATTATTTCTTAAGTGAAAATGGCTGGGGAGATCTTGCTGATAAGAATTACGAAATGGCCAATATAACTTTAGAGGAAATCTCCCCAATTATAGATGCTATGATTGAAAGTTTATCTAAAAAATAATTTGAGAGAAGAATATCTTTTATAAATGAATGTTTAAATACTATCAAGCTAAATGTCTTATTAAAAGTTAAAAGGAATAGCTGTTCTAATCCCAATATTATTCCTTTTAAAAAACTGTTGCCCAGCATCATTTTGTTTAACATTTTTTGCAGAAAGATCAAAAAATGAAGAAAATACTTCAAAGCTTATTTTAGATTTGCTATCAGCTTTACTTATACTATTAAAAATAATTCCTGTTTCTAAATTATTCTGGGCGTTTCTAAAATTAGAATATGGTATGTCTCTTAATAGTTTAGTTCTAACTCCGATTGTGCCTTTTTGATCAAACATTTTAAAAAATTCTACCCATATTTTGCCAGTATGAAAAGATTTAAAATCATTGTAGTTATATACTGTGAAAGTGTTCTCTTTGGTATAAGTACTATCTCTATTTGCATTTTCAATTTTAAAACTTTCTTTGAGTTCTGATGGACTTAGCTCTTTGAAATTATTAAAAAACCCTAGTGAACCTCCAAAAGACAATAAAGAATTGTTGAATAATTTAGATATAATACTGTTAAATGAGCTTTTGTAGTAATAATTAAAACTTAAGGTACTTCCGTAGGATAAACTACTCCTTTTTTGTTTGTAACCATCTGTGTTAATTGTAGGGTCAAAACTTAAAAATTTTATTCCTCCGGCTTGCTGATTAAAGGTAAACCATAGTAATCCTTTAGAAATATAATCACTTTTAGAATACAAGGAATCAGTGAGCTTATCTCTTTTAATTATTTGTGATTTTAGAGTTGATAATTTTTTCTGTTTTAAATTATATTCACCTAATTCAATTAATAATTTATTGTATTTCTCTGTTTTCAATTTTTCATCAGTTTCGGGTAATTCCTCTATAACTTTAATTTTAGAGGCTACAATTGATAGTTGATCCTGATATATTTTTAAACTATCTCTTTCACTTTTAGCAATGTATATGGAATCATAGTTTAATCTAAAACTATTCTTAAGTATATATTTTGAGGAAGGTTCGTAAAAGTAAATTGGACGAATTATCTGAGAATAGGATATGTTAGCATTAAAATTAGTTGCCGGTTTTTGATTGCCAATAACATTTATCAAGTCTGATTGATATCCACCATTTACACCCAAGTTTAAAAAACTTTTATTAAAAAAGTTTAAATTTTTATTTTTAAATTTTGGTTTAATCACATAATTTAAAGAGGCACTGGGTTTATCTATATTAAAAGAGACATAGTCATTTAGATTGCCACTTGCTGGCGCTATTAACAAAAGCTTAGTAAAGTCTTTTAAGTATATTTTTCTAAAAACGCTATCAGCTAAATATCTTTTAGACAATAAAAATTCTTGCAATTCTTTTTTCTTTTCTTCTTCCTCTATATTTTGTGCCATTGTAACTATAGGCGTTAGAAGTAATATTTGTAGAGTTATAAACAATCTAATATTCATGATTAACTTTTTAAGTAAATACTATTTATTTTTAATAAAAGTATATCACTTCTTATTTATTATCAATACCAGATTAAGTGTATTTTTTGTTTTCTTTGTTTTCTTAATTATTACAACATACTTCTCTCTGTTAATGATAATCACTTTTTTTATTCAAAAACCTAAGATAAATTTGCAAATGAAGTTGTTTTGATAACCTCATTTTATATAAGAGTTCTAAGGAACCTAGGATTAGCTAAAGTTTGGAAAACAACCTACCAAATGATAGCGATAGCGCATCTTGAAATTATAAATAATAAGGATTTGCAATCCGTTTAGAAATGTTGTCATCATTACAAACAGATTGTTTTCCCGAGAAATCGGGTCAGGCTGTTCCTCGCAATGACTTTCAAAAGGCTAACCACCCCCAACCCCCGCCAGCGGGGGACACTTATATCATGGGAAGGATTTGACAGAACTTAATGCTTTTTAATAAATCAAGATTTTATTTCTACGGTTGTAAGGTATCCCCATTTGGAGGGGGTAGGGGGAGGTAAAACTAAGTTTTATGTTTAAATAAAAATATTTTTAATTTGGCTAACCACCCCCAACCCCCGCCAGCGGGGGACACTTATAGCATGGAAAAGGATTTGACAGAACTTAATGCTTTTTAAAAAAATTAAGATTTTATTATTACGGTTGCAAGTTATCCCCCTTTGGAGGGGGCAGGGGGAGGTAAACTCTAAGTTCATGTTTAAATAAAGATATTTTTAATTTGGCAAACCAACCCCAACCCCCTCCAGCAGGGCACACTTAAAATGAATTTAAAAAATCATTTAGTTAGAAAACTATTTATGAGAAGTGGAAATTTTAGTGCCTAAAACTTGATGGAAGCTATATGAAAACTAGGTGGTTTCTTCGGTTGCCTTAATTGTACTATTTAAAGCAGATGATAATATATCTCTATACTTAATAAAGTTATCCTGTCTATCTGCTTCTTCGCTTTGCTTTAAAGCTTGTTTAGCCAATTTTACTTGTTCTAATTCGTTTTGATATAGTGGGGTAAAAGCTTCGGGATTTTTGTTTTTTAATATCCTGACAGAATGAGAATATTGCTCGAATATATCTGTAATGATAGCCAGGCTTTTATCATCATAAATTAATAAACCATTAATTTTTGAGGTTAATTTTTCAAATTTTCCTCTTTCTTTTGCGTAACCCATATTGCGGCAAATATATCATTTTTAGCTTTTAGTTTATGATAGAAATTGGAAGGGGATTTTTGAAATCTGTGATACCGATGATGAACCTCAAATTTTAAACGATGATTTTAGTTTAATGATGAATTTGCGTTAACGATTGCAGTGGATACCGGCCTGGTGGTTAAGGCCTGCAGCCGTATGAACGTAAAGCGTGTTAAAACGCCCATAAAAAAATGTTTTTATGCTATTGCCACTCTTAGTATATATTACTTAATGCAGATGGTGCTTCTAATTTATTCTTTATATTTTTGCGGAAATAAGAAATACGAGTAACCGAATATTGATATGCCAGTAAAAATTCCAGATAATCTTCCTGCTATAGAACTTTTAAAGGAAGAGAATATATTTGTAATGAGCGAATTAAGAGCTGATATTCAGGATATTCGCCCAATGAGGGTGTTAATTTTAAACCTAATGCCTATTAAAATAACTACTGAAACTGATTTTGTACGGTTGCTATCTAACAACCCATTACAAGTGGAGGTAGAATTTTTAAGATTGGATTCGCATACCTCAAAAAACACTTCTGAAGAGCATTTAGAGCAATTTTATAAGGGTTTTAGTGCTGTTAAAAATAATTTTTATGATGGGATGATTATTACGGGTGCGCCGGTAGAATTATTGAAATTTGAAGAGGTAAATTATTGGGAAGAGGCCACAAAGATTTTTGACTGGGCAAGAACCCATGTTACTTCTACTTTATACATCTGTTGGGCTTCGCAAGCCGCACTTTATCATTTTTATAAAATCCAAAAAACTGAATTATCTGAAAAGCTTTCCGGCGTTTTTAAGCATACCGCTACAGAAAAAGGTTACCCATTATTTAGGGGTTTTGATGATGAATTTTTTATCCCTCATAGCAGATATACTACCATATTAAAATCTGAGATTGAAAATAAAAAAGAAGTAACCATTTTATCCGAATCTGAAGATGCAGGGATTGCAATTGCTTCATCAAGAGGTGGACGTGAGTTTTATCTGACAGGTCATTCTGAATATGCTCCCCTTACTTTACATACCGAATATGTAAGAGATGTGGAGAAAGGGATTGACGTTGCTATTCCGCAAAATTATTATAGGGGTGATGATTCTGAAAATGCGCCACTGGTTTGCTGGACAGGTCATGCGAATTTGCTGTTTAATAATTGGTTAAATTATTTCGTTTATCAGGAAACTCCGTTTGATTTGAAGGATGTGGAGAAGTTGGGGGAGTTGAAGAATAATAATTAGGTTTTTCATTCTTTTGTGTTACAACAAAACAACAAGATTTGAATGATTGCGATAATTTAAAAACATTATATTAATGGCTTTAGAATATTTGTTTGTTTAGGCTAAGAAATCTATTAAATATTTGATTTACTTTAAAATGTTTATTTTTGAATATGAATATTCCTCAATTAAAAAACAAAAAAATAGAACAGATTTGTAAAAGTAATCAAGTAAAATCTTTGTTTGCATTTGGTTCTGTTTTAAGAAATGATTTTAATGAGAATTCTGATATTGACCTCATAGTGGATTTTGAAGAAAAAGACCCATTCAAATACACTGATTTATATTTTAGTTTAAAAAATAGTTTAGAAAATGCTTTAAAAAGACAAATAGATTTAATTGAAGAAAGAGGGATAAAAAACAGGTTTTTTAAGCAAGAGTTGGATGCTACAAAAGTTTTAATTTATGGAAGTTAAAATTAAAACTTGGTTAGCTGATATTGATCAATGTATTGATGAAATTTTCGATTTTATAGGAGATAAAAAAGATTTTACAGCCTACAAAAAAGATGTAAAGACAAAAAAGGCTGTTGAAAGAAATTTAGAAATTATTGGAGAAGCAGTTGGTAGAATAATTAAATCAAAGCCAGATTTTGAGTTAAAAAATGCTAAAAATATAATTGGGACCCGTAACCGTATTATTCATAGTTATGATAATATATCCGATGAAATTATTTGGGCAATTGTATCGAGAGAATTGGTTGAACTAAAAAAAGAAGTTGTAAATTTTCTTCAATAAATAATAGACATCACCAATAACTTTTAATTACTATACTTCAAATTTAATCCCCAACCTTAGTAATCAAAAACTCGGTTCTTCTGTTATTAGCCCTACCTTCTTCTGTACTATTGGTAGACATTGGGTTGGTTTTACCGTAGCCTTTAAAGCTCAATCTGTTGGGTGATATTTTATTGTTAACCAAATAATTAAAAACTGCTTTTGCCCTATTTTTAGATAGATCAAGATTGTAAGCATCATCGCCAACATTGTCTGTATATCCGCTCAGCTCGATACTTACTTTTGGATTTTCCGTTAAGAAATCAATCATTTTTTCTAATTCAGTTTTAGATTCGGGCTTTAAATCAAATTTATTGGTATCAAAAAAAATGTTTTTTAACACTACTTTAATGCCTACGGCTATCTTTTGTAGCGGTACTTCTAGTAAAATAGGTTTACCAACTGTATTCTTTTTAATTGAGAAATTTTCTGAATAGAACAAATATCCATCTCTAGCTACATTTAAGCTGTACTCTTTGTTGCCGGGTAGGGTAGCTAAAAAAGTGCCATCAACAGCATCAGACATAGAAGCATAAATGGATTGAGAGTTTTTTAAATCAATAATTTCTATAGTCGCACTTAATTTCTGTTTAGTTTCTGCATCAAATACAATTCCCTTCACATAATTTACCGCTTCAGGTCGTAAGTTTTGAGGTAAATCAAAAGAATAAATATCAAAACCTCCAAAGCCATTAAAATTATTAGATGAGAAAAAAGCTTTAGTGCCGGAAGCGTTGATGGTTAAACCATTTTCTTCGCCATAAGTATTTATGGGATAGCCCAGATTAGTTGGTTTCCCCCAATTACCGGCGGTATCTAACCTGCTGATGAAAATATCTTTATTCCCTAAACCTGGCCAGCCGTTAGAAGAGAAGTATAAAGTTTTGTTATCAGGATGGATAAATGGCGATTGTTCATCAAACGGAGTATTAATAGTGGGTCCTAAGTTATCAGGAACTCCCCATTTTCCATCAGCTTGTAATACGCTTTTCCAAATATCATAACTTCCCAAACCGCCTCTTCTATCGCTCACAAAATAAAGTGTATGCCCATCGGCAGATAGTGAAGGTTGAGATTCCCATCCTTTGGTATTGATTGGGAAGCCCAAGTTTAAAGGTTTGCTCCAATTGGTACCTTCTTTTTGTGAAATGTAAATATCGCAACGTCCAAATCCATCTGGCCGATTACAGCCCGTAAAAAACAGATATTGACCGTCTGGAGAGATACATTGTGCTCCTTCATTGTAGTTTGGTGTATTGATGTTGGTACTTAAATATTTGGCAGTAGTGTAGCCAGTATCGGTTTTAAAACTTCTATAAAAATCCTCGTTACGGTTAATCTGGCGGGTAAAAATCAAAGTGCTTTCATCTGCAGTTAAAGCGGCAAAATATTCTTCTTCTTTGGTATTTATGCCAGATCCTAAATTTTCGGGCTTAAAATTGACTGGATTTTTCATCGCCTTTAAGGCAAAAACGCAGTCTTCTATGTATTTATCGGCTAACACGATTTTATCTGACGCCGGATGGGCTTTATCCTTATAAATCTGATAATTTTGCTTTGCTTCTTGATAATCGCCCGTTTTTAATTGGCTCTCCGCGTAATAATAGTAACGATCTGGAGCAAAATTAGGATTTATGGCAAATGCATTTTTATAGGCTGCTTTTGCCTTTAAATTATCAAAAGTAACCCGGTAAACATCTGCCAATAATAAATAGGCTTCTATAAATTTTTCGTCCTGTTTTATGGCTATTTTAAGTTCGTCCTCAGCTTCCTTAAAATTGTTTAAATCTAATTGATAACGGGCTTTCTCATAACTTTTTATAGCAGACCTGTTATTGCTTGAATATTGGGTTTGCGAGAAACCCAATTGGCAAGCCAACATCAACAGGAATAAAAAGCAAATAGGTTTCATTTAAGCGGTTATAAAAGCTAAAACTATAAATATTTACGGAATATTTAAGAATTTATGCGTCTGTAACGAAATTTCCCACTTCGGATTGTTCATTACATAATCAATAATTAAAGGCGTCATTTCTGTAGATTTTGACCATTCTGGTTGCAAATAAAGTTTACACGTAGGAGAAACCATTGCTGCGTGTTCCTCTGCCCATATAAAATCACTTTTATTGAAAACAATTACTTTTAATTCGTTAGCAAATGGGGCAATATCTTTACGA
>JBBRYE010000093.1:0-14779 GCA_038237895.1 Sphingobacteriales bacterium
CCATCAGCTAATTTTCTTAATTCTGGGTCTTTAATATTTGCATTTTGACTGGTCATAATTGCCGATGAATGATGTGGGATCATCGCTTTCATATACTGTTCATCACCAACAGGGGTTTGGGTTCTTAATGCTGTAAGTACCAAACTAAAAACTACTATACTCCCGATAATAATCAAATTGTTTGTTTTTTTATCTGGATACATATTCCCCATCATTAGCAACATTATAATAGCCATAAGGCTAACCATCAATAAAGTCATATAAATTCTTGTGAGGCTAATGTAGAAATGGTTTATATCTACAATGTTGAGGAACATCACGCCGTACATTACTAAAAATGAGATGCAAATTGTTAAGGCAAACTTGCCATAACCCATCCCATTCATCTTGTTTGATTTTTCCATTTTTGAATTTTTATTTTCCATTTTTTTAAATTTTTAAAATGACTGAAGAGAGGCAGAGCCAATCTTCAGTCATTTTAGTTAAGGAATATAGAATTTTCAAAAAAAAGACAATTATTACGCCAAAATTAAAATTCTAATAGGTAAGCGTTATACCGCCACCAAGACCCATATCACTATCATAGTGGCTTGATAAAGCAAAATGTTTTGCTAAAATGTATCTTAACCCACCTGCATATTCTTTATCAGTATTAATCATAAAATTAGCTCTCATCCTTTTAGAAACAGGAATATCTTCCCTACCTAACTGAAACCTTAGCTTACCATTTAAGTCAATTCTAGCATCTGCAACAACCAGCATTGGCAAAGTATAAGCAATACCCGCTACAGCTGTTTTCCGATTATCTTTATTGCTTACCTGCCCAAACATATTTTTGTAGTCACTGCCAAAAATATTTTTTTCATTTGGATCAAACTCTTTCTTGTGATAATCAAAACCCACATAAGGATATAACCATTGGTTTCTTCCAATGTAACGACCCAGCATAGTTTCGCTTTCATAGCCCATTTTTGAATCAATGCCTAAATGCCACATGGTACTCACTTTCCATCTGGTATTTGCTAACATCAATTCTCCATCTGTACCACTACTTTCCAAACCCATTCTTCCCATTAGGTGTGGCATCTGATCATCCCAATTCAACTTCCGTTGTGCTAGTTTAGGGTCAGGTATTTCTGGGTTAGGTGGAGAGTTCTCATAGCTAAACACCCTGCCCATCCCGCTCATCATGTGGTATAAGATGTGGCAATGAAAAAACCAGTCGCCACTTTCTGTTGCGGCAAATTCAATGGTATCTCTTTCCATGGGCATAATGTCTAAAACATTTTTCATAGGCGCATTTTCGCCTTCCCCATTAATTACCCTAAAATCATGTCCATGCAAATGCATAGGGTGCCTCATCATGCTATTATTATACATAATTATACGTAGATTTTCTCCCTTTTTGATTAGAATTTTATCTGATTCTGAAACAGTTTTATTATCTAAAGTCCATACATAACGGTTCATATTGCCAGTTAAGTCAAATTTTAATTCTCTGGTAGGGCCATTTGGCAAATTAGTTTTGTTAGGGTCACGTAACATATTGTAGTTTAATGTTACGATATCAGGATTATCATCCGCCATATTCATCCCTGCCATACTTTTATCATTTGGCATTTGCATACCATCCATTTTTTTTCCGTGATTCATGTGCATTCCAGCCATCCCTTTTTCTTTTTCTGGCTCTTTACCAGTTATCTCTGGATACATAACAGTATTCATGTCCATGATCTGGTTTTGCATCGCCATACCATCCATCTCAATCATATTCCCGTTCATATCCATCATTTCGTTCATCATTTGCATCCCGGCGAAATATTTAAGCTTAGGCATTTTTTCAGCGGGTACTTTTTTCCCTCTGCCCAACCACAATGATGCAGATTTTGTACGGTCTTCTGGAGTTACCAAAAATTCATAACTTTTATTTTCTGGAATGGTAACTACAACATCATAAGTTTCTGATACCGCAATAATTAATCTATCTACTTCTACTGGTTCCACCTCATTTCCATCGGTTGCTACTACCGTGATTTTACCACCTGCATATTTTAACCAGAAATAGGAAGAAGCGCCACCGTTAGCAATACGTAATCTTACTTTGTCTCCAGCTTTAAATTGAGGCTGTTCGTTTTGGTTTTTTCCATTGATCAAAAAAGCATCGTAATAAACGTCGCTCACATCCATGGCATTCATTCTTTTAAACTCGTTGTTGATCTTAGTTTTAAAATGACCAGATTTAATAGCTTCTGCATAACTTTGTGTAGTCCCTTTTTGTATAGCAAACCAATCAGTTGCGGCATGTAGGCTTCTATTTACCTCTTTAGGGTTCATATTGGTCCAATCGCTCAATAAAATAGGTAAAGTAGGAATGTCCCATTCTTTACGGGCATTCATGATAAATGAGCCGTACATTCCAATTTGTTCCTGCAAACCGGTGTGGCTATGGTACCAATGTGTGCCATGCTGTATAATCGGGAATTTGTAGATATGAGTTTCACGCGGTTTAATAGGCATTTGGGTAAGGTTGGGAACACCATCATAACGGTTGGGCAAAAACAAGCCATGCCAATGCAAAGAAGTTTCTTCTTTTAAGTTGTTATGAACGTAGATTAATGCAGTGTCACCCTCAGTAAAAGTTAAAGTTGGCATAGGAATTTGACCATTTACTGCGATAGCTCTTTTAGGTTTACCGCCAAAAGTTACGGTAGTATCTGCAATGTATAAATCATACCTTACCGTACGGGGAGGAAAAGGGTTGGTTTTATATTTTATAGGACCAAGGTTTGCCTTTGCCATTTTGATATTTTCCATTGTGGCATTATCATCTCCCATTTGCATTCCTTCCATGCCAACCATTTTATCATCGTTTGAAGAATGAGAAGGCATTTCCATGTTAAGCTTTTGTGGTGCAGATTTAGAAGTCTCATTTGTAGGGTTGCCTTTATCCATTTTCATCCCATCCATACCTTGCACCTTTTTTAAAGGTGTTTTTACTTTAGGCTTTACTACCGCAGTTGTTTTTGGAGTTACTTTAGTTTTAGGCTTTTCAATTACCAGTTTCATCCCACACTTAGGGCAATTACCAGGTTTGTCCGAATGAATTTCATGATGCATTGGGCAAGTATAAGTCACTTTTTCTATTGACATTTTCATGCCTGCCATATCATGCTGAGCAAATGCAAATGCGTAGGAACAAAGCATGAATAATATCATTAATATCTTCTTCATTATTAATTTATTTTTAAAATATCCTCTTGTTTATTTACCCAATTTAGAAGAAGGGTTTGATCTTCTAAACCAAGTTTTGCATTTTTGTGGATGAATGTATAGGAAGACAAAGGCATTGTTCCGTCTTTTATAGTGTTGGCTATCGATCTTAATTTACTTTGTTGCCTCCGCTTAGTATAACTTCCAAACTCATCAAAATTCAATTCCAACTTACTTTTTTTTATATGCGATGCCATCCACCATCCACCGGGCTGTATTTTAGAATACCATGGATATTGAGTGTTATTACTATGACAATCATAGCAGGAAGTTTTTAATATGGCCTGAACATTTTTTGGTACTTCAACTATTTTAGTGATATCCGTTTCTAAAACCTGCCCATTTTCATTTGGGGCAGGTTGTATAAACTGAATGCCAATCATAACAATTAATAAGACTAATAGTCCTATCTTGATTATTCGCATGGTGCTGGTTAATTTATTTCTTCCTTAACCGATCCACAGGTTGCCATAGCCTGACCTAAATAAGGGTTCTGTATTTCTTTTGTTTTGCTTAGCCAGTTAGCTCCTTTATTATTATTGTACATAGGGCAGTTAGTATAATACAGCTTTTCACCCGCTCCAGTAACTTTTACTAAATCGTAAAGGTCTTTACTTAGCATATCAAAATGTTCGCGTTGATGTTCTATGTTACCCGCATTTTTACCAATATGCTCTGCATGTTCCCTAGCATCAGATTGGATAGCTGCAAACATTTTTGCTTGCTCCTCGGTTAAAGCAGTTTTATCAAAACCGTCAAAAGTTTTCACCAACTCATTGCCTGCATCAGCGGCCGCTTTGTCATCATCTTTTGCTAAATCATTCTGCATATCAAAGTAACCAGCTAAAATCACTTTTATCGGTCCATTATTTTCTGCTGTAGATCCATTGACTTTTATATCTGTAGTTTCCGCTGTTGCAGAAGATGTATCTTGTTTTGCACCGTCATTATTGCAGGACACAAAAAATATAGTAGATAAGGCGATTCCTAAAATTAAAGTTTTCATAATTTTATAATTTAAAATTTTGTTAAAAATTTGAGTAATAATTATCTACAGCACTTTTTTATAAAAAGAATTTTAAAAATCTTTTTAAATACCAATGTTAAACTGTTCATAATTATCAAATTAAAGTTAAATCAGTGCAATTATAATGCCTTAATGATTTTTACTTTAGTGTTTCTACCACTTTTCCGCAGGTGAGCATACTGTTCCCATAGTAAGGGTTTTTAATACTCGGATTATTACTTAACCAACTTGCTTTTTTCATGGGGCAATAAGCTTTATAAATAGTATCATCGCTAAGTTTCATAGCTTTTGCCAAATTGAACATCTGGTCAGATAGCGTAGAGAAAAATAACCTTTGCTTTTTTATATCTGTTGTTTTAGAGATATCCAAAGCATCTTTTGATAAAGCATCGCGGGAAATAGTAGGAAGCATTTCCGAATCTGTAGATGCAACTATCTTTAGAAATTCTGATGCTTGCGTTGCCGCTAACTCAGCATTACCACCTACTAAAGCATCTTTAATTGCATAATATTGAGTGAGTAATGGGGATTTGGTTATACCAGGATCATCTTGAGCAAAGCTGTTGTTGCTTGATATTGTTGCCACAAAGGCGATAAATAAAAATATCTTTTTCATTTTAAATTTGATTTAATGTTTAAATGTAATTGAACATACAACAATCTGAAAACGTTGTAAATAGGTAAAAAATATTTAAATCAAATCTGAAAACTTTGGATAGCTATACGAATGTCTCGTATAGGTGGATGATGCCTTAAGACAATAAATTTATTGATATAAATATTTGAACCACTTTCTAAAACATTAAAATTAAAAAAGTTGATTAAAAGAGCAGGAAAGAAAACCGGATTTATTTCTGTGTATGAGGCTTGTGAATTTAATTTATCATACTTTGCAAATTTTACGGCTTCATCTTTACAACAGTTATCTTTCTCATTTTCATGATGATTTACTTGCTTTTGGTGATGATGTTTAGGAGCGTTTGAGGCTTTATTCTCATGATGTTCTACGCCGCCTTCGTGATGATGACTTGAAAGACTTGAAGTGTTTTCGTGATGATGATTTGAATTAAATTTCATATCCATACCTATAGAACAAGCAAATACCACCACCGTATTTAGTAGAAATACAAATAGCAATAAGCTAATTTTAATCTGTATGGATAATTTATTTATCAATTTATTAAACAAGATTTAATTCTATAACAAATGTATAACATCATTTTTGAATGATTGTTATATAATTTAGGGTTTAAGTTGTAAAATTTTAAGAATGACTGACCAAAATATCATATAAATTTTTCAGATAAATAAATAACCTCAGCTTAAAAATTTTAGAAATTAATATGATATTATCAGTATGTTTGATATTTAAATATTATGCTTTTAAAACATTTACTACCTATCTTTATTGTTTTAATAACCCTAACATCTTTTGCGCAAACTAAAGATTCAACTTTAATTGATAATGCAAAAAAGAGAAAAAACGGTATTGCCATGACTACAGGGTTAGCTGTTTTTTCACTTGCTGATGCTGGCTTTAGCAGCTACTCTACAAATGCAGCAGGGGAGAATGGCTTGTATTATCGAAGAGATTTTGGGAAGAGCTGGTATTTACAAACTGAACTAAATTTCCAAAGAAAATTTACAGATGTGCCTGTGCAAAATGAAAGCAATAAAATTAGGGTGATGGAGCAATTGGTGCAATTCCCGGTTTCAGTTTTTATTGGCAATCCAACTCGTTATAATGCAGGAGCTATCAATTATTCTTTTGGAGTGGGTGTATATGTAAGTAAACCTACAAAACAAGAATACAGATACGAGTCTGATTTTTCAAAACCTAATTCATTTGTTTCTCAAACAAACTATTATAAAGCAGGATTTTTATTTGATACTACTGTACTTTTTAATGCAACAGAAAAAGCAACTGTAAATATCGGATTCAGATCAACATTTGATCGTTTTAGTATTAAACCTTCTAGCGTTAATAATACCTATATGTTTAGATCATATTTGATTTACATTGGGTCTGCATTTAGATGGTAAAATTAGGGATAATCAATTTTGTTTTTCAACTCTAAAAACAATAAAATATCCCTTAAAAGCTATCAAAATGGTGTTAATCTTAAATATCTCAAAATCGCTTTACTATTTTTAAAGAAATTGTAAAGATTAAAAGTGGTAAAATCATAAACTGCAAAACCGGTGAAAGCCCAACATTAACTATTGGAATTATAGGCATCTTATCTGAATAACTCCAAGTTCCAATGGATAGATGTCTGGTTTCTGCAAGAACAGCACCTACGCCTCCTATCAATATTAAAAAAATAATATGAATAGGTTTTAGGATTTGAGGCCACATTCCATTTTTAGTAATAATTGCAAAACCAAAAAAGATAAGCATTACCATTATAGCATCGGCCGCTGAAGCCAGTAAACAAAAAAGAATATGAAGGAGAGTGTAAACTCCTCCTTTATACAAATGAATTTGTAAAATCTCCCAAATGGCATTTAAAAAAAACGAAAGTGATATTACTGTAAGTATATATTGGTTAAAAATCTTTTTACTTGTATTTTTTTGTGATAAAATAGTATAAAATAAAATGTCTAACGATATTGCTAATACAGGAATTATTAAAATAGAAAACGATAGATCTTTCATATTTTTTATTAAAATAACTGTAAAATTAGAAACCTAATTATTTAATATTCAGTTATTAGCTCTTACAATTAGGTATTTCTTTAAAGTATTATAATCATTTTTAATTTATGGTCTCATTTACAGAACCACAGCTACTCATTTTACTTCCATAAAAAGGATTTTTTACTTCCTCTGTTGTGCTTAACCAATAAGAACCGTTTTTATACATTGGGCAATTGATTTTGTATAATTTTTGTGTTGTATCAACATATTTTGCCATGGTGTACATGTCTTCACTTAACATTTTAAAATGCTCACGCTGATGCTTAATATTTTCGGCATTTTCGCCAATATGTTCAGCATTCTCAATAGCGTCGTCTTTTATTTTTGAAAAAGCAGACTTTTGATTTTCATTTAATTTAGAAACATCAAAAGATTTTAAAATTACTGCCAGTTCTTGGCCAGCTTTAGCTGCAACATTTCCATCATCTTTTACTAAAGCATCTTCAATCTGAAGATAATTTGCAAGCAATGGCGAACTAATTTTTTGTTCCACATTAGAAGACTCAACTGTGGTTTGATTACTTTTTTTATCGGTTTGATTACAAGCAAATAATAATGATGTGCTTATTAAAATTGTTAAAACTGTTTTTTTCATAATGATTAGTGTTAAATGTTAAATTATTTATAGTCAGTAATTTGAAGGTGTTAATTTTTTATCATCATTTAAGCCCATAGATGATATTTAGTTATTGATTTTTATCATCATTAGAAAATTGAAGAACTACATATTCATTCCACTCATTATATTTCCACCCTTTTTCAATATAAATTCGCTGGTTAATAAATAAGCTCCGCTGATTACTACATTTTCGCCAATTTTAATTCCGCTTTTTATAACAGTAGTTTCATCGCTTTCATCACCAATTTGAATCATCCTCATATCAAATTTATCTTTACCAGTTTTTATCCAAACATAGTTTCCCTTTTCATCCCTAATTACAGCATTACTAGGAACAGAAATTATTGAATTTTGGCTAACAGACGGGAATTTTACCTCAGCTTGCATTCCGGGTTGAAAATTTTCTTTTGTATTTGGGATGTTAGCCCTAATAGTTAAAATTTGAGAACCAGCATTTAGCTGAGGATTTATGAAATCGATTTTACTTTGAATAGGTTCATTTGAAAATCCGGATACTTCAATTTTTATAGGTGTACCCACTTTAATATTGCCAATTTCTGAGGGATAAATATCTGCTTCCAGCCATAAATTATCTAAATTTTCTATGGTTAGTAAACTCATTCCTTCGGTAACATACTGTCCTTCTGCAACAGAAATCTCGGTTATTAATCCGCTACTTGGGGCATAAACATTAATATATGGATTAGTCTGATTGCCACTAATTAGCTGTTTAATTTGCTGTAAAGAATAGCCATAGAGCGATAATTTATTTTTAGCAGCTTCGGTCAGTTTTTTATAAATACCCTCGTTAGGGAAAGTATTTTGTTGTTTAAGATTTAATAAATAATCTTTTTGTAAAGCCAGTAAATCTTCACTGTAAATTTGAAATAGGGCTTGTCCTTTAGAAATTTTTTGTCCTGCTTCTTTAAAATATAAACGATCAACGCGTCCACCAAATTTACTTGATACTACTTGAGTATTATTGGGATTGATTACTAATCTGGCGTTTAATAATTTGCTATCGTTAAAATTACCTACGCCTATGGCTATCGTTTTAACATTTGCCAGTACAATTTGGTTTTCGCTTAGGGTTAAACCAGATTGTTTTTTTTGAGCAGATATTTTAACTAAATCCATATTACAAATAGGGCAGGAGCCGGGATGGTTCTCTACTATTTGCGGGTGCATTGGACAGGTGTATTTTGTTTCGCTTGCGGTTTGCTTGGATTTATGATCTCCAGAAGAACAAGAAGAAAATGCTAACACTAAACCCAAAAAAAATATAAGCAAACGCAAATTTTTTAATTTTTTCATCTTAATTTATTTTGATAAAACTTTCTGTATCAATTAAATAACTAGCATTTTCTGCAATTTCATCATCTAACTTTAATCCTTTTGAAATCTTTTGTTTAGATCCACTATTGCCAGATATTTCTACCTCTTTTGCCGTTAATACATTTTTTTGTTTAATAAAAACAATACTTCTATTTCCTAATTTATAAATGGCCGAACTAGGAATCCATAATCCTTTTTGAAAAGGAAATGTGATTTTACCAGTTAATAGTTCGCCAACTTTAAAAGTCTGATTTGTGTTATTTAAATAAACTCTTAAAACAGTATAATTTTGCCCATCATTATAATAAGGTTGTATCAAATCTATTTTGGCATTTATTTTTTTATCATTAGAAGTGATGTTAATCAATTGATTTCTTTTAATAAAAACAGCTTCATTAGGATTGATATAAAACTCGCCCCATACTTGGTTATTGTTAAAAATTTTAAAAAGTATATCGCCGGTTTTAACATAAGCTCCTTCTTTTAAAGTAATTGCTGTGTTTTCTGTAGAAATTGATGAAGGTTCATTAAGATTTTCCTTTGACATTGCAGCATCTATAATATAGCCAGATGAGCCACTATAAACAGGAAGATGATAATTAACTTTTTTACCTTTTATAATCTGATTAATTTGACTTTCCTCAACGCCTAATAATCTCAATTTTGTTTTTGCGCTGGTTAATAATTCAGCGTCGCCTTTGGCAATTAGATATAATAATTCTTGCTGTGCTACAGCTAATTCTGGACTATAAATTTCCATAATCTTTTGCCCTTTGCTCACTTTTTGAAAGTTGTATTTCACATATAATTTTTCTATTCTTCCGCCAACCCTTGCACTTAAAGATTTCATATTATTGGTGTTATAGTTCACTTTCCCATTTAATAAAATGCTATCACCAAAATTTTGTTCAATAACTTTAAAGGTTTTGATATTACTAATAACCGTTTCATTAGTTGGCATAATAAGGTTTGAAAGAGAAGCATCAACAACCATTTTAACCTCATCTTGATGTTGCAAAACCAAATCCATTTTACAAATTGGGCAAGTGCCCGGATGATTTTCTATTATCTGCGGGTGCATAGAACAGGTATACGTTTTTTCTGTTTCAGCTTCTTTAGGCTCTTTTATGCTTTTTTGCTGACAAGCTGTAAAAAGAATTAAAATTAAAAAGTAAAAATTAAGAAATAACACATGTGAAGAAAGTTTACATCCTTGTTCTTTACTCCTTAATTCTCGTTTCCTAAGATTATGCTTTTTCATGTTATTGCTCCACATTTCGTTCATACTCGGTAAGTGTTTGGTAATATTCATTTAACTTCATTAAATAGTTTAATTCGCTATCATTTAACTCTTTAAATGCTGTTAAAACTGTGGTTAATTCTTCTTTATTCTCTTGATAATTTAATAAAAGTACCTCATAGCTTTTTTGCATTGCAGGTAAAATTTTATCTTTATAAACAGCTAATTCTGTTTGAGTTTGCATTATTTTTTTTTGCTGAGTAGCGATTAATCCGAATAAATTATTGGTAACATTTTCTTTCTGATATTGCATTGCCAGTACCTCAAACTGATTTGCTTTTAATTTAGATTGATATGATTTTTTTGCCCATGGAGCGATAGGAATACTCAAACTTCCCATTAAAGAGAACTGGTTTGGCATGTTGGTATTATAAGTTTGCATATGGTTAAACTGAATACCAAATTCTGGTTTTGCCTCAGTGGCAATCATTTTACGCTCTAAGTTTAAACTATTAATTTGCTCATTTACCATTTTAACACTACTTCTGTTGTTAACAGTTTCATTTAAATCATTTCGCAAAATATATGGTTTCTTAGATTCTGCGGTATCAATTAGGAAATCGAAGTATTTATTCCTATTCATTAAAGTATTGAGCTTTATTTTTCCAATTTCTATGTTGGCTTTCGCCGATGTTATCTGATTTTCTGTCTCATAAATTTTGGCTTCCATACTATAAATTTGAGCAAGTCCGGCTTTATTATAGGTATATCTTATTTCCGCAAGTTTTTTCAAATTTTGTAGCACCAATAAATTTTTTGAAAGATAATCGAGACTTTTTTGAACGGTTAAAACATCATAATAATTAGAGCGAGCTAACGATCTTAAATCGTTAAAACTTTCTTCATGTAATTGATTTGTAATATTAGATTGAGCTTTTAAATATGCCTCAGTTGTTTTAATTTTAGAACGATTAGCAATTTTTTGTTCAGCAACTAGCATTAGTGATCCATCTTGCTGATTTCCAGGTCTCGAAAAATTATTATAAGGAGTCATAAACATTCCTAAACCTAGTGTTGGTGCCATCCATGCTGATGCTCCACTTACTAAAGCATCCTGACTTTTCCCATCCTCTTGATAAACTTTAAGCTCGGTATTATTTATTTTTATGATGCTAATTATAGAATCTAAACTCAATATACTTTGAGCAAATATTACACAATTAATGAACATCAGCGCAAGCGTAAAAATTATTTTCTTAATGTGTAGCATCTAGTACCTCCAACTTTCCAAATTTTTTAAGTTCATATTCTTTTGCCATTAAAAATATCAGTGGCGTTACTAATAATATATGGGTTGATGATGTTAAAACTCCACCAATCATTGGCAAAACAATAGGTAGCATCACATCGCTTCCAACTCCGTTACTCCATAAAACTGGCACTAAACCAAAAAGAGCGACACAAACTGTCATAATTTTTGGTCTAAGTCTTTTTGCTGCTCCCATAATTACGTATTTCTTAAGGTCTTCATTGGTAATGGTTTTGCTAGAATTTCCCTTCTCTTTTATCAACTGATTCATGGCATCGTTTAAATAAATTACCATTACAACACCAGTTTCTACGGCAATCCCAAATAAGGCTATAAAACCAACTGCAACCGCAATAGAAAGATTTACACCATAAAAATAAACCATAAAAGCGCCACCAATTAATGCAAATGGAATGGTTACCAAACTTAAAAATGCTTCTCTTAAAGATTTAAAAGCCAAATAAAGCGCAAGAAAAATAATGATTAATACAATAGGTAAAATCATTAAAAGTGTTTTTTCGCCACGTATTAGATTTTCATATTGTCCACTCCATTCAATAAAATAACCTTTTGGTAAATTTAGCTCGGCGTTTATTTTATCAATAGCCTCTTGAACGGTGGTTCCCAAGTCCCTTTCCCGCACATTAAACATTACAGCACCTCTCAATAAAGCATTTTCAGAAGTAATCATTGGTGGTCCGTCTGATAATTTAAAATCTACCACACTAGATAGAGGAATAACACCTGCATCAGTAGAATTAAGCGGAACACGCTTCAATTTTTCAAGGCTGTTACGATAATCCTGACCAATTCTTAAAGATATTCCAAATCGCTCTCGTCCTTCAATTGTTGTGGCAAAAGGCACACCACCAATTGCAGCTTCTACAGTTGCATTTACATCATCTATAGATAAACCATATCTAGCAATTTCATCCCTTTTAATGTTCATTTCAAGATACTTGCCTCCGTTTACAGGTTCTATGTATAAATCTTTAATGCCATTAATTCCTGTTAATTTTTGTTTTAATTTTTCCTCAAGGGTATAAATATCTTTTAAATTCTGACCATAAACTTTTATACCAACATCGGTTCTAATTCCTGTAGAAAGCATGTTTATACGGTTAATAATAGGTTGTGTCCAGCCGTTAACCACACCAGGAATTTGCAGTTTAGCATCCAACTCGGCTATGATTTTTTTCTTAGTCATTCCTGCCCGCCATTGGTCTTTTGGTTTTAATTGAATGATGGTTTCTACCATGTTTAAAGGAGAGTTATCTGTAGCTGTATTTGCTCTCCCTGCTTTTCCTAAAACTTGTGCAACTTCTGGTGCAGATTTAATGATTTTATCCTGAACCTGTAAAATCCTTTTAATCTCTGAGTTAGAAACATCCGGTAACGCAACAGGCATAAAAAGTATAGATTGTTCATCCAACGGTGGCATAAATTCCCTACCTAAACTAAAAAGTAAAGGAATACTAATCAACAATGCTATAATATTAATACCAATAGTGGTTTTTCTATAGTTTAAACACGCCTTGATAGTTGGCTCATAAATTTTTTCTAAAAAACGATTGATAGGATTATGATGGTCTGGATTAAATTTTCCTTTCATAAAAAAAGAAATTAAAACAGGCGCTAGCGTTACTACTAAAAAGGCATCAACAATTAAAATAAAAGTTTTTGTATAGGCCAGCGGATGAAAAAGCTTTCCTTCTTGGCCGCCTAATAAAAAAACAGGTAAAAAAGAAGTGATAATAATTATTGTAGAATAAAAAACGCCTCTAGAAACTTGTTTACAAGCTCTTTCTATAATGGTAAGGCGTTCTGCATTATCGAGTTTTACATAGTTTTTCTCGGAACTATTTTTAAATATATTTCTCATATTATTCCGATTTAGAATTTAAATTAAGTTCTTCTTGCCTTATAGAAAGCTGTTTATAGGCATTCTCGCTCATAATAATCCCATTATCCACAATAACACCAATAGCTAAGGCAATACCCGTTAACGACATGATATTTGAGCTTATACCAAAAGCATTTAGTAAAATAAAACTTGCTGCAATGGTAATAGGGATTTGAATGATGATACTAATTGCGCTCCGCCAGTGTAAAAGAAATATGAAAACAATTATAGAAACTACTACCATTTCTTCAATCAAAGTGTTTTTGATGCTATTAATGGATTCTTTTATCAGTTTACCACGATCATAAACTATGTTAAATTTCATACCTGCTGGTAATCCTTTAGCAACTTCATCCATTTTAATTTTAACACGATTAATCACCTCATCGGCATTTTCACCAGTTCGCATGACCACAATTCCTCCAACGGCTTCTCCATTTCCATTTAAATCAAAAATACCCAATCTGGCTTCTCCCGCCATTTGAACTTGAGAAACGTCTTTAATTCTTATCGGAATAGAATTGTTTGTTTTTATAGCAATATTTTCAATTTCTTGGATAGATTTTAGATAACCCGATGTTTTGATGATATAACCCATATCGCTGAGTTCAAATTTTCGACCACCAGCTTCATTGTTATTACTATTAACTGCATCCATAACTTCCTTTATGCCAACTTTATAATAGTTAAGCTTATTCGGATCTATAGTGATTTGGTATTGCTTTTGAAAGCCTCCAAAAGAAGCAATTTCACTTACGCCTTCCACATTTTGAAGCGCAAACTTTACATACCAATCTTGAGTGGCTCTTTGTTCTCCTAAATCCATTCCATCTGTTTCTAAAGTGTACCATAAAACATGGCCCACTCCAGTTCCATCTGGCCCCAGTGTTGGTGTAACCCCTTTTGGTAAACTTGCATTAACAGTACTTAGCTTTTCTAAAACTCGAGACCTAGCCCAATAAGTATCTACATCATCTTTAAAAATTATATAGATAAAACTCATCCCAAACATAGAGTTTGCCCTGACATATTTCACATTAGGGATACCTTGTAAACCAGTAACCAAAGGATAGGTAACCTGATCTTCAATTATTTGGGGGCTACGCCCTTGCCATTCAGTAAATACAATCACTTGATTTTCTGATAAATCAGGAATGGCATCAATTTTATTGTTTTGGATTGCAAATATGCCAAATCCGAAGATGATGGCTGCCAATAGCAATACAATAAATCTATTTCGGAGTGAAACCGAAATTAGTTTCTCAATCATGAAAAAGTTATTAAATAGGATTTTAAATCAGCTTAAAGCCGATAATTAATTAGAGAAAAAGGAAATTAAAAAATTCTAATTCCGGAAATTTTGTAGAAGGATGTA
>JBBRYE010000094.1:0-14650 GCA_038237895.1 Sphingobacteriales bacterium
TCTGGGTCCAAACAAATTGCAGATTTGAAAACAGCTATCAGTTTAAATGATAAAATGATTTTCATCAAAGAACTTTTTAATGGCTATAACTTAGCTTATAGCGAAGCAATTGAGATTATAAATAGATTTGAAACTTTTGATGCAGCAGATAATTTTCTTCAAAAAAACTATTCTGTAAAAAATGATTGGACATTAAAACAATCTACTGTTGATAGACTTTATGAATATCTGAATAAGAAATTTGTTAGTTAAATTTAATTATTCTTATATAATTTTAACTCAATAAATGCCTGCTAAAAGAGCTCTGCCAAACATCAAGAGCAAACCAAAAAGAGCTTCTCGTAAAACAAAAAAAAAGAGTAATAAATGGAAGTTTAGAATTATTACTTTAATTGTTGTTTGCTTAGTTTTTTCTCCTTTTTATTATGGTAAAGTTTTAAAAACTGCCGTTTCTACTGGCAGATGGTTTAGAGACCTTTTTATCTTTGATGCATATCCTCATTATGAGAAATTTGGAATTAGAATTCCGAGGAAATATTACGTTCATGGCATTGATGTCTCATCTTATCAAAGTAAAATTGATTGGCAAAAAGTAAATGCAATGGAATTTAATGGCATTAAAATAAACTTTGCCTTTATTAAAGCTACAGAAGGAGTGACATTGGTGGATCCTTATTTCCAAAGAAATTGGCGAGAATGCAAAAATGCCGGTATCATTAGAGGTGCTTATCATTATTTTAAACCAAAAAAATCTGGAATTTGGCAAGCTCGATTTTTTTTACAAACCTTAAAAGTTGAAGCAGGAGATCTGCCGCCTGTTATAGATATTGAAGAATCCGCCGGTTTAAGTCCGGAAGAATTGATTCCTAATCTTCAAGATTTTTTAAACGAAATAGAGAAAAAAACTAAAGTAAAGCCAATAATTTATACTGGTTATCAGTTTTATAAAGATCACTTAAAAGGAAATTTTGATGAGTATCCGTTGTGGATATCTCATTATTATCAGCCTAAATTAAAATTAGACAGTAAAACCCATTGGGATTTTTGGCAGCATGCAGATAATGCGCACATAGATGGAATAAAATTTAAAGTTGATATGAATGTTTTTAATGGAGAGTTAGAAGATTTAAGTGGTTTACTGATACAAAAAACAAAAAATTAAACATGAATATTTATCAAAAACATTTTAGCTTAAAAGAAA
Organism: Sphingobacteriales bacterium; assembly: GCA_038237895.1. Lineage (GTDB taxonomy): Bacteria > Bacteroidota > Bacteroidia > Sphingobacteriales > Sphingobacteriaceae > Pseudopedobacter. The sequence continues at coordinate 1,202 of JBBRYE010000094.1, forward strand.
GAAGAAGAGGGTTTCATTTAATAACCAACGAAGTTTTAAGCGCTATTCCACAAATTTGTGAGATTAAAATGGGTGTATTACAGCTATTTATTCAACATACTTCTGCATCACTAACCATTAATGAAAACGCAGATGCAACAGTTAGACAAGATTTTGAGATGTTTTTTAATAAAACAGTAAATGAAAACGACACTGACTATAAACACGATTATGAAGGCTCTGACGATATGCCAGCTCATTTAAAAGCATCAATTTTAGGTTCTTCTGTTACTGTTCCTATAACAAATGGTCAGCTAGCTTTTGGTACTTGGCAAGGCATTTATTTATGCGAACATCGCAATTATGGAGGTAACAGGCAATTTGTAGCTACTGCTTGGGGAGTCTAAATCCATAAATTGATCTATTAAATTTTATTATTTGTTATTAAGCTAAAAATGTGAAATTTGCAGCTTTATAAACACAAACGTTTGGATATTTACATTAGCTACGCTTTATTATTTCTTCTTCAAATATGCCTTATCACTCAGTTATATTATTTGCTGGTTATTCAAAGAAAATTTTCGTTTTTTAAGTCAACAGATTTAGAAAAGAACAGCGTCTCTTATCCTGTTTCTGTAATTATTTGTGCAAGAAATGAAGCAGTAAATCTCCAAAAATATCTACCTTTTATTCTAGAACAAAACCACACCAATTTTGAGGTTGTTGTAGTAAACGATTGCTCTTATGATGATAGTGAAGATGTTTTAAAAGTTTTTGCTGAAAAATATCCACATCTTAAAATCGTAAAAATAGAAGAACATCCTCGCTTTAAAACTGCTAAAAAGTTTGCAGCAACTCTAGGTATAAAAGCAGCTAAAAACGAAATTATTTTATTTACCGATGCAGATTGCAAACCAGAATCTGATAATTGGATAACTGAGATGACCTCCCATTACCAAAATGAGGAAACTGAAATTGTATTAGGCTACTCTCCGTACTTAAAGCATAAGGGTTTATTAAATAGTTTAATCAGGTATGAAACATTCCAAACTGCTTTAAATTATTTTTCTTATTCTCTTAATGGAATGCCATATATGGGAGTAGGTAGAAATTTATCTTACAAAAAATCGCTATTTTTTAAAAATAAAGGCTTTGCATCTCATATGCATATCCCTTCCGGGGATGATGATTTGTTTGTTAATGAAAATTCTACCGCAACAAATACTGTTATTGAGGTTTCAGAGAGCAGCCAGGTTTGGAGTGAGCCTAAACTAACTTGGGGTAGTTATTGGAATCAAAAAACGCGTCATTTAGGTGCTGGTAAGGCTTACAAAACACAAGATAAAAAAAACCTAACTTTCCAAACTAGTTCTGCAATAGGATTTTATTTGTTTTTATTGTTATGTTTTGTTTTTAAAATCGAATTATTAGTAGTGTCAATTGTTTTTTTTATCCGTTTTTTTACCCAAATTTTTGCTTATTTCAAAGCATTAAAAAAATTAAGAAATAAAGATTTAATTTGGTGGTTCATTATATTAGATCCTTTTTATTATATTTATTTGACTTCTTTAAGTATTACAGGAGTTTTTAGAAAAAAGATAACATGGAAGTAAATCCTAATTTTTCTGATAACGCAAAAAACGATTTCTCTTTAGTAGAGAGAGCAAAACTGGGTGAACAAAAGGCGTATGCCGAATTGATGCAACGCTATAAGGATTCTATATTTTTTATGGTGTTAAAAATGGTAAATAATAAAGATGATGCCATGGATATTACAGTTACCACATTTGCTAAAGCTTTTGAAAATTTAGAAAAATATCGTCCAGAATTTGCTTTTAGTACTTGGTTATTTAGGATTGCAACCAACGGAAGTATCGATTTTATCCGGAAAAAGAAACTGGCCACAACATCAATTGATGGCCTTAGTGGTGGAGATGGAAATGAGGATAGAGTATTTGAAATTAAAAGTGATGTTTTAAATCCTGAAGAAACATCAATAAAAAAACAACAAACAGAACAACTTAAAGAGATAATTGACAAATTACCGCCACGATATAAAACTTTAATTATACTTAGATATTTTGATGAATTATCCTATGAAGAAATAGCGGATCAGCTAAGTTTACCTTTAGGAACTGTTAAAGCACAATTATTTAGGGGTAGAGATTTATTATCCAACGTTTTAAGTAAAAGGTTGAAAAGCGAAACAAGTGACTTCTAGTATCATCCAAAAATATTTTCCAAATTTAAGTCCCAATCAAATAAATCAGTTTGATCAACTTTATGGGCTTTATCAAAATTGGAATTCTCAAATAAATGTTATTAGCAGAAAAGATATAGATTTATTATACGAAAGACACATTCTTCACTCTTTGGGGATTGCAAAAGTTTGTATGTTTTTGCCCAATCAATCCGTTTTAGATGTAGGTACAGGAGGTGGTTTTCCAGGAATCCCTTTAGCTATTTTATTTCCTGAAACTAAATTCTTACTGGTAGATTCTATCGGCAAAAAAATAAAAGTGGTAAATGAAGTTTCATCTGCAATTGGATTAAAAAACTTAAAAGCAATACATAGTAGGGCAGAGCAAGTTGATGAAAAGTTTGATTTTATTGTTTCTAGAGCGGTTACTCAACTTAAAGATTTTTATCCTTGGATAAAAGGTAAGTTTGAAAAATATAATAAATCTGAATTGCCAAATGGTGTTTTGTACCTTAAAGGTGGAGATTTACAACAAGAATTAGATGATTCTCAAATAAAGCAGATTAAACTTTTTCCTTTAACAGATTACTTTGAAGAAGATTTTTTTGAGACCAAATATGTAGTTTATTTCCCTGCCCAATAAATCCAATTATCCCTAAAATGCTCCATGAAATTGCGCTTACATTTGTTAAAGGAATTGGAGATATCACCACAAAAACGCTTGTAAGTTATTGCGGAAGTGCAGAGGAAGTATTTTCATCATCTAAAAAAGCATTAGAAAAAATTCCGGGTATTGGTTCTAAAACAGCCGAGTCTATCGTAAATCATACCGCATTTGCAAGGGCTGAAGAAGAACTTAAATTTATTGAAAAATATAAAATTCAAAGTTTTTTTTATCTCGATAAACATTATCCTAAAAGGTTAAAAAATTGTTATGATGCACCTACAATGCTTTATTTTAAAGGCAAAGCCGATTTAAATAATCAAAAAATTGTGGCAGTTGTAGGTACAAGAAACGCAACAAATTACGGTCGGTTTTTTTGTGATAAATTAATTGAAGGATTAAAGCACCATGGATTAATAGTGGCAAGCGGGATGGCTTATGGAATTGACATTGCTGCACATAAAGCAGCTCTTAATTTAGGTATATCTACGGTAGGTGTTTTAGGACATGGTTTAGATAGACTTTATCCGGCTCTGCATCGCCCTGTGGCAGAAAAAATGCTACATAATGGGGGTTTATTAACTGAATTTCCTTCTCAAACAAACCCTGATAGACAAAATTTCCCCAAAAGAAATCGGATAATTGCCGGAATGGCAGATGCAGTAATAGTTGTGGAAGCTGCAAGAAAAGGCGGTGCGCTTATCACTGCAGAAATTGCTAATTCTTACAACAGAGATGTTTTTGCAGTTCCTGGCAGGGTAGATGATGAATTTTCTGACGGTTGCAATTTCTTGATAAAAACGAATAGGGCTCATTTATTGACAAAACCCGAAGATTTAGAGTATATAATGGGTTGGTTAGATGGCTTGTTAATAAAGAAAAAAATAGAACCAGAATTACTTTTAAATTTAAGTGCAGAAGATAAAATTATAGTTGATACTATTAAACAACATGAAAGTATTGCAATAGATGATCTTCAAATAAAGTTAAATATGACGCAAAGTAAATTGGCTATGGCTTTATTAAATTTAGAAATGCAATCTGTAATTATTTCTTTACCTGGAAAAGTATATCGGATGAATTAATCCTCTGTAATGTTTTTAGGATATTCATAAAAAACCACTTTTCCAGTTCCCTTACTCACCATTTTCCAATCATCAAAAGGGAAAGATATTAGCACCATACCACTTGTTGGTATATTAAAAATATCGGCATCTGTTAAATAAACAGTTAAATCAGTTACTGCATTATTATGACCAAAAATTGCAACTTTATCAAAGTTGTTATCATTATTATTGATGATTTTTAATAATTGTTGATAACTAGCTTCATAGATATTTGAATTAGTTTCTATTTGTAATTCATCAATTCCTAATTGTTTGCAAACAATTTCACAAGTGCTTAAAGCCCTTAAAGCAGGGCTGGAAATCACTAAATCTGGATGAAAAGAATTTTTTAAAAGCTTATCGCTGATTTTTGGTGCGTCTTTTAAACCTCTATTGTTAAGGGGACGATTAAAATCTGATAGTGAGGCATCGTTCCAATCGGATTTTGCGTGTCGTACTATTAGAAGCTGTTTATTCATGAGTAATAAAATCGATAATTAAATCTTCATTAATATCTTTCATACATTTAAAATGACCTTTTGGGCAAGCTGATAATCCGAATTTGGAGCAAGGTCTACAAGAAAGTGTAACCCCAGCTTCGTAATGATTATTAATTTGATAGGGCTGTACTCCCAACAATTCTGGAACTGTACTTCCCCAAATCGTTGTCAGTTTTTTATTAAATGCTTCAGAAATGTGTGTTAAACCAGTATCAAAACCTATAACCTGTGCAGCATATTTTACCACAGTTACAGATTCATTTAAACTGATTTGTCCAACTAAATTAATAATTTTATTTGGTAATGCTTCAGAAATAACTGCTGCGTTGGTTTTAACGTCATCACCTCCTAATAAAATCACAGGTAATTTTATCTTTTTACATAATGAGATTACTTTTTCGTTAGGCATTCTTTTAGTGAAGTGGGTAGCACCAATTATAAAAGCAATGTATGGATGGGAATAATAATCAGGAATAATTTCCAGAAGTGATGGAGTGTTTTCTGGTAAAAAATAATCTATAGGTTTTCCATCATTATTAACTCCAAGAAATTCAACAGCCTTTAAATAACGATTAACCAGATGATTGGGTTTAATTAAATTAATTCTGAGTTTTAATGCCAACCACTTTTTTAATCTCTCTTTTTTGTAAGTAGAAAATTTAATGCCTAACTGTAATTTAACTAATGTAGATCTTAAACTATTATGTAAATCAATTACGTAATCAAAGTTTTCTGTTTTAAGATCTCTAATAGTGTCTTTTAATTTTGGTTTTAATAAATGTAGCTGTGCTATACATGGATTGTTATCTAATAAAAATTTAAAATTTGGTTTCGTTAGAAAATGAATTTCTGAATTTGGTATTTGCTGCTTTAAACATCTAATTACAGGAGAAGTGTAAATTATATCTCCCATAGAACTAAATCTGATAACTAGTATTTTGATTTTTTTTGAGTCCAAAATCTATGCTTTTTTAGCATTAAATAACAAATCTATTTCTTGTAAACTAAAAGCGTTTAAACAATCCGTTTTTGATAAACCACCTTTTCGGGCAACGTGAATTCCATATTGCATATCTAACAAACCTTCAGTACGGTGTGCATCAGGATTTATGGATAATAAAACTCCTTTTTGTAATGCATATCTATGCCAACGCCAATCTAAATCTAATCTTAAAGGATTTGCATTAATTTCTATAATTACTTTATGTGCTGCACAGGCATCAATTATTTTTTTAAAATCTAAAGAATAACCAGTTCTACTTAATAATAATCTGCCAGTTGGGTGCCCTAAAATTGTGGTATAAGGATTTTCGATTGCCTTAATTAATCTATTCGTTGCCCTTTCTTCATCCATATTTAAAACCGAATGAACGGAAGCAACAACAAAATCAAATCGTTTTAAAATTTCTTCAGGATAATCTAAACTTCCATCAGATAAAATATCAGATTCTATACCCTTAAATATTTTAAATGGAGTTAGTTTTTTATTAAGATGATCAATTTCTTCTTGCTGTTGTAAAACCCTTTCTATGCTCAATCCTTTTGCATAAACAGCAGTTTTAGAGTGATCGCACATCCCAAGATATTCTAAATTCATCTTGTCACGGCAATATAAAGCCATTTCTTCTATAGAATGAACACCATCGCTCCAAGTGCTGTGGTTGTGTAAAGTGCCTTTTAAATCTTCATTAACAATTAAATTGGGAAGTTGATGTTGTAAGGCTAAATCCACTTCATTATTACCTTCTCTCAATTCTGGCAAAATAAAATCCATTCCTGCAGATTGGTATAAATCTTCTTCATTATCAAAAAGTAGATTTGATTTTAAATGAGTTTTTACTAATGCGATATGAGTATCAGAGCCTGTTGTATTAAAAACTGCATTTCCTTTTTCTTCTGGTTTGCAAATTGTGATATTGATTTTGATGCCGTTATTATCTTGGATTAGAATTTCTTTTTTTTCGACGTTGGTTTCTACTACTTCAAAAATTTCATCAAATTTCTCTAAAAGTAAATCGTCTTCTTTTGATACTACTAAAAACGAAAGCACATCAATTATTTCACATTTTCTCCTAAACTCTCCGGTTATTAAAACTTCAACTTCAGCATCAATTTTTTGATAGGCTTTAAGAAATTCATTTTGATAGGAAACGGCAATTTTTTCTAGTTTGGCATAAAGAAATCTGCCCATATTGGCCATCTTAAATTCGATGGATTTTTTAATTTCTTCTTGTGTTTTTAAACCAAAACCCTTTGCCTCAATTAATCTGTTTTCATTACAAGCATAATAAAGTTCTCCAACAGTTTCAATTTCTAAAACATTCCAGATAATCTCAATTTTTTTTGGACCGAGACCTTTTATCGTCATCATTTCTAAAATACCTTCTGGAGTTTGAGCAATTAAAGTATTTAACTCTTCCATTTCTCCTTTTTGCAAAAGTTCTGTAATTTTAGCTGCAGAACTTTTTCCAATACCTTCAATCTTTTCTAATTCATCCGGGTTTTTTTCTTTTAATTTAAATGGTAATTTATCAATCTTAAAAGAAGCATTTGCTATAGATTTTATTTTAAAAGGATTTTCTTGATGCAATACCATCAATTGTGATAGGAGTTTGAATGCTTTAGATATTTCTTTATTTTCCATTGATATTCTATTTTAAAAGCATAATAAATAAAAAGCTCACTAGAATTTCTAGTGAGCTTTTTATTTAAAATATTAGATATTAATTAATTTCCATATAAAAAGGCATTCTTGCTTGTAAACCTTTCATATTAGTAACTTCTTTTATTTTTTGATAGTAAGGATAATTTACACCAAGTTCTTGCTTAACCATGTAGGTTTTAATTTTATCTCCAGAATTATCCAATAGTCCAAAAAATCCTTGTTTAATTTCTGGATAGTTTACTAATTTATAATCGTCTAATTTAGCTTTTCTTGCTGCCGATTTAATAGCATCTTCTAAATGTCCAATCCTATCAACTAATTTGATTTTAATCGCTTGTTCGCCTGTCCACACTCTTCCTTGCCCAATGCTATCAACATATTGTTGTGATATTTTTCTACCTTCTGATACTCTTTTAGTAAAATCAGCATAAGTTCTGTTTACTTCTTTTTGCAATATCATTTTTTCTGGTACACTTAAAGGCCTTGTTACATTTCCTAAATCTGCAAACTGACCAGTTTTAACTCCGTCAAATGTTACTCCTAGTTTATCATTTAAAAACCCTTTCATATTTGGGATAATAGCAAAAACACCAATAGAACCAGTTATGGTATTTGATTCAGCAAAAATAGAATCGGCAGCACATGAGATATAATACCCTCCAGAAGCAGCATAATCACCCATAGAAACAATCAAAGGTTTTGCTTTCTTGGTTAATAAAACTTCTCTCCAAATAACATCAGATGCTAATGAACTTCCTCCAGGACTGTTTACCCTAAGAACTACCGCTTTTACTTTATCATCTAATCTTGCTTTTCTTAAAGCTTTAGAAATTCCTTCAGACCCAATTGAATTTTCATCACCTTCACCGCCATTAATTTCTCCATTTGCATAAATAATTGCAATTTTATTTTTAGCAGATGATGATGATTTGATCGACTTTGCATAATCAGAAATTCCAACTGTTTTTAGGTCGTCTTTTTTATCAATACCAGTTTTAGATTTTAACTCTTCCAAAACTTCATCTTTATATTTTAACCCATCAATCAATTTTAATTTTACAGCATCTTCTGGTGAGCGAGATAATAAATTATTTGCAATAGAAATAATAGAATCTTGAGGGATATTTCTGCTTTTTGCAATTTCACTTGTAAAATGACCGTAAAGAGAACCCAGTAGTTCAGTTGTTTGCAAACGATTAGCATCGCTCATTTTATTTAAAATATAAGGCTCAACAGCACTTTTATAAGTACCCACTTTTATAACTTGAGCTTCTATACCTAATTTATCTAACGCTCCCTTATAAAAGGTAATCTCAGAACTAAAACCTTTTAATTCTAATAAACCTTGTGGGTTTAAATATACCTTATCAGCAACAGAAGCTAAATAATAAGCGCCTTGGGTGTAAATCTCGCTGTAAGCATAAATAAATTTCTTTGATTTTTTAAAATCTATTAAAGCATCTCGAATTTCTTCAATGCTAGCAAAACCTGTCATCAAATAACTTACATCCAAATAGATTCCTTTAATGTGGTCGTCATCTTTTGCATTTTTGATACTTTTTAAAATATCATTTAAACCAACTGATTTTTCGCCCTTAAAAGGGCCAATGTCTAAATTATCTAAAGGAGTAGAAGCGCTTCTTTCTATAATTGGGATATTTAAATTTAGATGTAATATGGTGTTATCCTTTACTTCAACAGTTTCATTAGAGCTAGAAACAACAGCTGTAACTCCGGCAATTAGAATTACGAATAACAAAAGGGTGGCGATAATAATTCCAACCATTGAGGCAAAAACAAACTTAAAGAATTGTTTCATTAGAGATTTTTTGTTTTAAAATACTATTTTGCAAATATAAATTTTAGATGCGCATTAAAAGCAATTGTTACAACATTTATGTGTAAGGTTTACTTACTTTTAGGGGGTAATTTAAACGATAGGGAAAATAATATCTCCTTAGCTTTAAACTACTTGAAAAAAGAAATTGGAAACATCATTCAAAAATCTTTAATTTATGAAACAAAAGCTTGGGGATTACAGCAACAACCTGATTTTTTGAACCTTGCAGTAGAAATTCAGACAGATTTAGAACCATTAGAATTATTAAACAAAACGCAAGAAATTGAGAATAAATTAGGTAGACGGAGAGAAGAAAAATGGGGAGCAAGAACTATGGATATTGATATATTATTTTATGATGATATCATTATTAAAACAGACAAACTTACCATCCCTCATCCTTTAATTGCACAAAGGATGTTTGTTTTAAAACCTTTAAATGAAATTGCAACAAATTTACAGCATCCTATTTTACACCAAAGTATTAATCAACTTTTGATAAATTGTTTAGATAAATTAACTGTAAATCAGTATAAATATTTGAAATTAAACTAATGAGCGAAATAGAAATAATTATAGATTTATCTTATCTGCAAGAATTGGCAAGTGATAACAAAGATTTTGTGATAGAAATGATAGATGTTTTTCTATTACAGACCCCAAATTATCTGGCAGTTTTAGAAGAGGGTGTGATATCTAAAAATTTTAAAACAATTGCAGATGCTTCTCATAAAATAAAGCCAACCTTAACTTTTATGGGGGTTACTTCCGCTAAAGAAACCATAACAGAAATGGAAAGTTGGGCTAGGAAAGAAGAAAATTATGAAGGAATTTTAAATGATTTTAACTCATTAAAGGAAGTATTTAAAACCATTTACGTTAAACTAGAAGAAAAAAAATCAGAATTTTTGGCTAATGATTAAAGCTCTGTAATATCAAAAACGTAACTTTCCATAATCACATTTGCCAAAAGCTTCTTGCATGCTGTTTCTACTTTTTCTGTAGCAATTTCTTTATTTTCAGCCTCAATCTCTAAAGTAATGTGTCGACCAATGCGCACATTGCTTATTTCTGATAAATCAAGATTTTTCATGCTCCCTGTAACAGCTTTTCCTTGAGGATCCAAAATTTCTTTTAATGGCATTACATCTATAGCGGCTGAGAATTTTTTCATGATGAGGTTTTAAAATGTATTTGTGAAAAAAGTATGTATAATATTAAAATTATCGGAATTGCTGCGAATTTAAGAAAAGCCAATAAAATTAGTGCTAAAATTATGAAAATGAACTTGTATTTATTTAATGCCCAGCTTAAACCACTCATTTTCATGGAGAATAGTTTAATCTCGCTTATTAGCAAATAATTAGTTATTAAAATTATAGCGATTAGAAAATAGGTGTTTCCAAAAATTGGGAAATCAATAATTAACCATGGGAAAGAGATAATGAAAAAAGTATTCATTGGGGTATTTAAACCTATAAAATCTTCTGTCTGACGGGTATCGATGTTAAATTTTGCTAAACGCAGAGCAGAAAAAACCGTAATTAAAAAACCAGCATAAGCTAAATTTCCTGCACCACTTATAATTAAAAGTTGGTAAATAATTACTCCTGGTAAAAAACCGAAGCTAATCACATCTGCCAAAGAATCTAATTCTTTGCCAATATCTGATTTTACATGAAGTAGCCTTGCTGCAAAACCATCAAAAAAATCAAATATGCCAGATGCTAAAACAAAAAAGGCAACCGTTTTAAGGTCGCCGTTAAATGCGTAAACAATACCAATGCAACCAGACAAAAGATTGCCACAAGTTAATGCGTTTGGGATGTGTTTTTTTATCATGTTTTGGGTAAAAGATTAAAGAACAAGGACGAAAGATAAAATGGTATTACATCCTTGTTCTTTGTTCCTTATTCTTTGTTCCAGTTTTAGCTATTCATTGAAACTAAAAACTCCTCATTAGATTTTGTGCCTCTCATTTGTGTTAATAAGAACTCCATAGCTTCTTGAGGGTTCATATCTGCTAAATGGTTTCTTAAAATCCAAAGTCTTTGTAAGGTTTCTTTATCCAATAATAAATCGTCTCTTCTAGTGCTAGAAGCTGTTAGATCAATAGCAGGGAAAATACGTTTGTTAGATAATTTTCTATCTAATTGCAGTTCCATATTACCAGTACCTTTAAATTCTTCAAAGATAACTTCATCCATTTTAGAACCTGTTTCTGTTAAAGCAGTTGCAAGTATGGTTAAAGAACCACCGTCTTCAATATTTCGGGCAGCTCCAAAAAATCTTTTTGGTTTGTGTAAAGCGTTTGCATCAACACCACCAGATAAAATTTTACCAGATGCTGGGGCAACCGTGTTGTAAGCTCTGGCTAAACGAGTGATTGAATCCAATAATATAACCACATCATGCCCACATTCTACCATTCTTTTAGCTTTCTCTAAAACGATATTCGCAATTTTAACATGTCTTTCTGCAGGCTCATCAAAAGTAGAAGATACAACTTCGGCTCTTACACTTCTTGCCATATCTGTTACTTCCTCTGGGCGTTCATCAATTAATAATATAATTAAATAAACTTCTGGATGGTTGGCTGCAATTGCATTAGCAACTTCTTTTAACAAGTTTGTTTTACCAGTTTTTGGCTGTGCAACAATTAAACCTCTTTGTCCTTTACCAATAGGGGTAAATAAATCCATAATCCTGGTAGAATGGTCACTAGGTTTTATGAAAAGATTTAATCTTTCTGTAGGAAATAAAGGTGTTAAATAATCAAAAGGAACTCGGTCTCTTACTTCTGCAGGAACTCTACCGTTGATAGATTCAACCCTTACCAGAGGGAAATATTTTTCTCCTTCTTTTGGAGGTCTAATGCTTCCTCTAACAGTATCGCCTGTTTTTAATCCAAATAATTTAATTTGAGATTGAGAAACGTAAATATCATCTGGTGATGTTAAATAATTATAATCTGATGATCTTAAAAATCCATAACCATCTGGCATAATTTCTAAAACACCTTCATTAATAATTACATTATCAAAATCAAATGCAGAGTCTGAATTTCTTTGTTTAGAATGTTTTTCTGGCCTGATAGATTTGAGCTCACTTCTTTGTTCTTGTTCTGTAGTAACATCACTTGTAGATGCTTCTGAAGATTGTGTTACTTGTGCCATTCTGTTTCTGGCTGGTAATTCTTCTTTTGATGGATTATCAAACAGAGAAACTTCTTCTGCCGGGCTAGCGGTTTTTCTTTCTACTGGCTCAGCTTTAGAAACTAAAGTTCTAATTCTTTTTTTAACTTTTTCTTCTTTAGGTTCAGCATCAGCTTCAAGATTTTCTCCAGTAGTTCTTGCTGCAGAAATTAGATCCTGCTGTTCGCCAATTTTTGCAACTAAATCGGCTTTGCGCAAAATGTCGGTATCTTCTACACCAAAACTTTTTGCAATTTCACGAAGCTCAGAAACAAGCTTGTCGTTCAATTCGTTTTTATTAAACATTAATATGAATTATTGTCAAGGGATTAAAATATGATTTATCGATTTTGACCAGGTGCTACATTTAAAATCTTAGAGCGAATTTATTTGTTTGACTTAATCCGTAGAAAAAGGATAAATTGAGATTACGATGCAATTATATGTAATTATTTGTAATTAAAAAAATTTGTTAAATTTTTTTATCATATTAATTTTATCATTTTTGAATCAAATACAAAATTAATAATGAATCGTCAACAACTCATCGATCAAATAAAAATAAAAAAATCTTTTTTGAGCATTGGCTTAGACACCGATATAAATAAAATACCAAAACATTTATTGAGTTTTGAGGATCCTGTTTTTGAATTTAACAAGCAAATTATAGATGCTACAAAAGATTTATGCATTTCTTATAAAATTAATACTGCTTTTTATGAGTGTAGAGGAATTGCTGGTTGGCAATCATTAATCAAAACTTTTAATTATTTACCAAAAGATATTTTTTCTATTGCCGATGCTAAACGTGGAGATATTGGAAATACTTCTGCTATGTATGCCGATGCTTTTTTTAACAAAGAAAGTTCTGATTTAGACTTTGATGCAGTTACCGTTGCACCTTACATGGGTGAAGATTCTGTAAAGCCATTTTTAAATTATGCTGGGAAATGGACCATTCTGCTGGCATTAACATCTAACGAGAGTGCCAAAGATTTTCAATTTTTAGAAAGCGAGGGAAAACAATTATTTGAAAGTGTAATTACAAAATCGCAAGAATGGGCAACTGATGAAAATATGATGTATGTAGTTGGGGCAACAAAGGGTAAAGCTTTCGCTGATATTAGAAAGCTGGCTCCAAATCATTTTTTATTGGTTCCAGGTGTTGGTAAACAAGGTGGTTCCTTAGCCGATGTTTGTAAATATGGTATGAATAAAGATTGTGGATTAATTGTGAATTCTTCTAGGGCAATTATTTTTGCTTCCGATGGAGAAGATTTTGCTAAGGCGGCAAATAAAGA
>JBBRYE010000095.1:0-14547 GCA_038237895.1 Sphingobacteriales bacterium
AAAAGATCACAAATCAGCCTTATTAGTTACTGTCGATAGAGCTACATTAATCACCACCATAGATAAATTAGAAAGTAAAAATGCTACCATCATATCAGATAAAATTATTGAGAGGATGAAAGAAAAACCTTTACTAAAAACCATGACTTTTGATAATGATCAGGCCTTCTCACAGCATGAGAAAATAGCAGCAGCACTAAAAATCAATACCTATTTTACCAGACCCTATACCTCACAAGATAAAGGTACTATTGAAAACAGAAATGGGGTGATAAGGCGCTTCTTCCCTAAAAAATCAGACTTTAATATCATCCATTCTTCTGAAATTAAAAGAGTGGAAGATGAACTAAATAACAGACCTGTAAGAAAATTTGGTTATCTAACTCCTAATGAAGTATTTTTACAACTAAAGGTAAGTGTTGCACTTATCTATTGAACACAGCCTATGAAAAATTTAGTTTTATCAATATTAATCATTGTTTCTTCATTTTCTGTTTTTGCACAACAAAATTCAACAACGGATACTGTAATTATTAACCCAAAATATAAGGAGATTGATAATATTCTAAAAACTGATTTACCGCATCATCAGCAAGAAAGAAATATAACTGATAATTCCCAAAAAAATACAATACATATTTGTGCACCATCAAGGGCAAATATGCTTGGTTCTCCTTTAACTATTGTAAAGTATGGAAAGAAAGAATTGCTTTCCAGAGATTTTAAAAACAATAGTGTTTTAAAAATCATCAATCCAAATGATATTTCTTCAATTGATATTTTAAAAGACAAAGAATCAATAGAAAAATACGGAGAAGATGGGAAAAACGGAGTTATCATTGTAACCATTAAGGATGAAAAAGCAGATGAATTTGCTAAAGCTTTAAAACAAAGAAAAAAGGATTTAAGAAAACTGAACAAGAATTAAATATGGATTATCCGATGTTTATCCTATCTAAATCACTTAATTAATTTTCAATATCAAATTAACTATTCATCACAGAGCCTGCATTTATATCAATAGTTTGCCCCGTAATTGATTTCTGTTTCATAAGATAAGAAACCAAATCGGCAATCTCTTGAGGAGTGCTCATTCTTTTTAAAGGAACACTTTGCATTGCCATATCAAAAAAATCAGCTTTGCTAATTCCAATTCCATCGGCTATTCCTTGCAAACCCTGCTGCGCCATATCAGTATCAACCCAGCCAGGTGCTATAGCATTTACCAAAATATTTGAAGATGCAAATTCCATTGCCCAGGAACGCATTAATCCTAATAAACCAGCTTTAGAAGCACAATAAGCAGTATAATTTACAACTCCTAATCTTGCTAAAACAGAAGATGTAATTAAAATATGTTTGATTTCACTTTGTGATTTTAACAGGTTAGATAAAAATGCATTTACAAAGTTGTAGGTTCCTGTTAAATTGGTGTTTAAAATTTCGTTCCAACGGTCTTCATTGCCCCAATTATTTTCTCCTCCAATGCCTGCATTTGCAATAATCCCATCAATACTTATGTTTTTGATTTTATCGGCAGCAGCTAAAATTGAAGTTTTATCACTTACATCAGCAACTAAAATCAGATGATTTTCGCCGTTTAAAGTATCTTTTACTTCATCTATTTTTTTTTGTTGCCTCCCTAAAAGGATAATTTGATTTCCTTCATTTGCTAATTGAATGGCTATTGATTTTCCAATTCCGCTACCCGCACCGCTAATAAGGTATGTTTTCATTTCTTTAAATTATTGATTTGCTAAATTGAGAATTTATTACCGTAATCTTAAAGCCAAATGTTTTTAAGGTGATTTTGTTTGGTAAGAGTTTTAATAAGCCATAGATAAAATAAACAATGATTAAATATCAATTTTAAAAACAAAAAAAGCTGTCTCATTTATTTTTGAGACAGCTTCCTATAATTTAAACGTCTTATTATTTTAAACTATCAATAATTTCTTGTTCTCTTAAACCAGCAATATCATTTTTGCCTTCAAACTTATTTTTAACCTCTTCAAAGTTTTCTAAAACTGCGGCAATAGAATCTAAAATATCAGCAGCATTTTGATGCATTACACCAAGTTTATCTTCTAATTTTGCATTATTAAGCTCCATATTATCAACCTCTATTTTCCCTATCTTCTGAATAACCGCTGTTTGACTATGTTTTAAATCGTCTAACTCACGGGTTATTTTCTCCATTAAATCGAATTTTTTTAACTTATCCATCTTTTAAATTATTGGTATAAATACGTATATCCACTAACTGTGCCAATGATAAATTTCACTGATTTAGCAATAAAATACCAGTTAATCGATTTAGGATTTAAGCTGGTTTTTTGCCTAATAAAACAAAATCATTAACTACAATTTCGGTAACGTAACGTTTTACCCCTTCTTTATCATTATAAGTTCGGGTAACTAATTTTCCCTCAATGGCTACTTCGCTGCCTTTTTGTAAATATTTGATAGCAATATCTGCTTGCTTATCCCACATTACCAATTGATGCCATTGCGTTTCTTCTACCTTCTCTCCTTTTTCATTTTTGTAGGAATCATTAGTGGCTAAATTTAGTTTGGCGATTTTCTTAGTAGCAGAAAATTCCTTTACTTCTGGTGCTGCACCTAAAAATCCGATTAATCTTACACTGTTTCTTAAATTTGTCATGATCTTAAAAATTAAATTTTATATACTTGTTAAAGAACAGTTAACCACCATGGCTAACCGACAAAACAAAGGTGAGGATTGTGCAGAAACCTAGTCGGATGTTAATCATTTATATCCGTATATAAACGGATAATACGGGAATGGTTGTGGTGGGAGTTGGATAAATAAGTAAGTTATGCGTCAGTGAAAAACCCGACACCCCATACAAATGACAATAAATAGAAACTGAATGACCGAATACGAAAAATTTAAAAAGCTTCTAGAATATTTTGTGGCACACCTTGAATTCTGCGTAACTGACCAAAAAGTTGGAGACGGTTACGACAGATACATTAAAGACATAAAAAATTTCAATCGTAGTGGACAAGGGCATAAAGGGCAGAACATTCAAAATCAAATAAAAGAATGGGAGTCATACACAAATGGCGACATCTGTATTAACATAAACCCGACTGTTTATAAAGGAAGAGGATGTTATCTAAATTGGGAAGAGACATCAATTAATGTCAACGCTCTTTGGAAAAATGATTCAATCGTGGGATTAAAAATCGTAAAGGACAGCTATCCAATAAGTAATGCAAAAGATGTTGTAAGCTATTCTGTTCAAGACTTAGGATTACTTGACAACAATCCTCCAAATGAGAATCTCAAATCATTTTTTGACCGATTTGACAAAATAATAATTCAATGGAATAAAGAACAAGAAAGCAAACAAGAAATGAAGCAAATACAACCATACATAGACTTACTCAAATCATCCAAAAACATCATTCTTACAGGTGCTCCTGGAACTGGTAAAACATTTTTAGCAAAACAAATTGCAAAGCCAATGATTGGTGTTAAAACCGATGATGAGTTAGAAGAAAGCGGACAATTTAATTTTGTACAATTTCATCCATCATACGATTATACAGACTTTGTCGAAGGTCTTAGACCGACACCACCTGATGAAAACGGAACCATTGGCTTTGAAATTAAAGACGGAATTTTCAAATCATTTTGCCAAAAAGCCTCAGAGGCAAAATTTTCAGAGATAGTTGACAATTTTGATTTGGCTTGGGAAAGTTTATTAACAGCAATAAGAAATAGTATCGCACAAGGTGCATTAACAACTATTGGCTCTTGGGATTACGGCTTATCTTCAAAAGACTCATTAAAATATTCTTCTTTAAATACTCCATCACAATACAACTTTACTATCACGAAAAAAAATGTTTACGATGCTTACCAAGGAAAGCAAGCAAGACCCTCAGGTGCTTTTCAAAAAGATATGGAAGATGTTGTGAATTATTTGAAAGCCAATTTTGAATTAGTGGAATTCACAAATAATCAAGAAATTACTAATAACGGAGTTAAAAACTATGTTTTTGTAATTGATGAAATCAATAGAGGCGAAATTTCAAAAATATTTGGTGAATTATTCTTTTCCATTGACCCGAGCTATAGAGGTAAAAAAGGAGCAGTTAAAACACAGTATTCAAATTTACACAATGACGAAAGAGAAGTTTTCTATGTGCCTGAAAACGTATATATAATCGGCTCAATGAACGACATCGACAGAAGTGTTGAAAGTTTCGATTTTGCAATGCGAAGACGTTTTACTTGGATTGAGATTACAGCAGAACAAAGTGCGGATAATATGAATTTGCCACCAAATACAAAGGAAAGAATGCTAAAGTTGAACGAGCAAATTTCAAATACAGATGGTCTAAATCCTTCTTATCATATTGGAGCTGCATATTTTTTAGATTCAAACGGCAATGCTAGACAGGACTTTGACAACATTTGGAGTTTACGGATTGAGCCACTATTAAAAGAATATTTGAGGGGAATGCCTGACAATATTGAAAAAATTGAACTGCTGAAAAATGCCTTTACTGCATAATGAGAACAACTGATAACAATGGCGGAAAAAGTATAGATAAATTTGACAGTTTAAATATTAGTGATTTATCAGTTATAGCAAACAGGAACCTTTTGGATTTACAAAAGGAAAATCCTGATTTGCTTATTTTTCCTCATTCATTTGGTAAGTATCGAGACGATTTAGAAAAGCCACCTATTTTCACTCTTGATAATGAAAACCTTACTACATATAATTTAATGGGGTTCATTGGTCGCAATTCTACACAACTAACAATTTCATCACGTTTTGCAAAAGACGAAAACAATGACTATTTTCTTCATTATATGTTGCAAAAGGTCTTTTCAATTAATCTCTTAAAATTTGACCAAACATCAAACAAGGAAAATATTTGGGATTTTTTACTTTATCTCTTTCCCTATTATCTGAAAAAAGCATATTCACAAGGCATTTACAAAGCGTATAAAAAGGAAGAATATAATGATTCAAATGTTAAAGGAACTATCGATGTAAAGCGCCACATCCTACGAAATATTCCTTTTACCGGAAAGATTGCCTATACAACGAGAGAGTATAGCTATAATAACAATCTTACACAGCTTATCAGGCACACAATTGAACACATCAAAACGCATCCTTTTGGAGGTGGTGTTTTAACAAATGATAGTGAAGCAAGAGATATTGTAAGTAAATTCATATTTGTTACAGATAAAACATTTAATAGCAATTCAAAACAAAAGATAATTACTGCTAATTTAAAACCCATTACTCATCCATATTTTACAGAATATTCAGCTTTGCAAAAAATTTGCTTAAAAATTTTACGACACGAGAAAATTACATTTGGTAACAATAAAGATAAAGTTTACGGTTTATTATTTGACGGAGCTTGGCTTTGGGAAGAGTATCTAAATACTATTTTAAAAGAAAATTTTATTCACCCAGAGAATAAAACTGGAAAACACAGACAATATCTATTTGAAAATAATAAACAATCAATTTATCCTGACTTTATAAGTAAAGAAGAGCCAAAATCTGTTGGGGATGCAAAGTATATTCCTCTTGACAGACAACAATCATATTCTGAAAATTCAGAAAAAGCAACTAGCATTTACTACAAGACAATTGCTTATATGTATCGCTTTAGTTCAAATAGTGGGTTCTTGATATTTCCAAAACAAGACACGAGTTTTTATGAAACATACCGCATAAAGGAAACAGAAGGAATATTAAAGAAAATTGGACTTGCAATACCACAGACAACTGAAACCTTTAAAGAATATATGAAAACGATGAATGTAAATGAACAAGAATTGAGACAAAATTTAATGACAGACAAAACACCGAACGCATAACAGCGGGTTTAAGAAATTGGGGGTTCAGTGGTTAAATAAACATTCTACCTCGCATCAAGTTTTGTGGTGGCAGTCAGTTTAGTGCTTCGAAATCGCCAACTTCTTGTAGCTGCAAAACGTTAAAAATAAAACCTAAACAAGTGAGAACAACAAAATAATTGAAAGTAAATATCCTATAACTTTCTTTAGGAAGGAACAGACAGACCAATTGTTTTTGCTTGTATTGAAGCCAATTATTGTGGTTAAAAACATTAACACCAATTCATCTTACTATATAAAAAATTGTAAAATCACACAAATATTCACCCACCCTAAAAAACCTCATTTAAATAAAATTTGTGAAACCGAATAGTTGCGCTTATATTTGCAACCGAATAGTTTCATAATTATAAATTTATTAGTGAGAAGAGATATTTTCCAGGCCATTGCAGACCCAACAAGGCGAGCTATAATTGCTTTAATTGCATTACAGGCAATGACGCCAAATGCCATTGCAGAAAATTTTCACACTACTCGCCAATCCGTTTCCAAACATCTTCGCATCCTTAGCGAATGTGAGTTGGTAAAACAAGAACAACAAGGCAGAGAAATTTACTATTCGTTGGAGATTGACAAAATGAAAGAGATTGATAAATGGTTAAACCAATTTAGAGAAATTTGGGAAACCCGATTCAGTCAGCTTGATACTTTATTATCAACAATTAAAACCCCAAAAAAATGAAAAACAATTTGTTATTTGACTTTAAAGTAGATAAAACCACAAAAACAGTAGTGGTAGAACGGGAATTTGCAGCGCAACTATCTTTAGTTTGGGATGCTTTTACCAAACAAGAAATACTAGACCAATGGTGGGCTCCAAAACCTTGGGCTTCAAAAACAAAAATTATGGATTTTAAAGTGGGTGGCCGAAGGTTTTATGCCATGGTTAGTCCAGAAGGTCAAGCGCATTGGTCGGTTCAAGAATTTAAATCTATTACGCCAATAAGTAATTTTAAAATGTATGTCGCTTTTTCAGATGAGCATGAAAATCAGGAATTACCAGGTTCTGATTGGGATTTAAGCTTTAATGAATTTACGGGAAATGATAATGATCGCATAACTAAAATAACTATTGTGATTAAAAATGAATCACTTGAGCGCATGGAGAAAATGATTGAAATGGGTTTTCAGGGAGGATTTACCATGACGTTAAATTACTTAGAGAATTTGTTGGCTGATTTATCGAAATAGGAATGATATGAATAAAATTAGTGATGCCAAACGATTTTAAAAGATGTATCTTAAGCATAAATCTTGATTTAAGTAACAAATAAAAATCAATTTAAAATTAGGCTTAGTGAACAATGTTTAGACATCAGGGTAAAACAAGAACTTTAAGCCATAATAAAAAAATAGCTTCCTTACTTTCATTTGTAGCCGGAACGGTAAATGTTATTGGGTTTTTATCTGTACAAAGGCTTACCACAAATGTGACGGGTCATTTTGCATTTTTTATTGATGAAGTTTTTAAATTCCATTTTGCCGAAAGCTTTATATTCTTTCTTTTCATCCTATTCTTTTTTTTAGGTTCTTTTTTTTCGAGTTTATTGGTAGAAATTATCGCCACAAAAAACGATAAATTTATTTTTTTCATTCCCACAATTATCGAATCTGTAATTTTAATTACCATTGCATTAACGGGTAATTTTTTACTGAAAAACAATCCAAATTTAATTGCATTCAGTTTACTTTTTGCAATGGGTTTACAAAACTCTTTAGTAACCAGAATTTCTAATGCGGTGGTAAGAACAACCCATTTAACGGGGCTTTTTACAGATTTAGGGATAGAGTTGTCTCAATTATTTTTTTACAAACAGCTAGACCAGCAAAAAAAGTTGATTTCTACTATCAAATTAAGGTTAAGAATTATCACATTTTTCTTTACTGGTGGCTTAGTAGGAGGTATTTTTTATCCTTATTTGCATTTTTATTTATTGCTATTACCAGCAGCCATGTTAATAGTGGGTTTATTTTATGATCATCTAAAATTTAGGCTATTAAGCTGGAAAAGAAATTAATTGTTAAGGTAGATGAATTTAAATGGATGTTTTTTAAATCACTCCTATTTCTTCTGATAATATTAAAATTCTATGCTTTTAACAAAAAAAAGCGGAATAAAATTCCGCTTTTTAAATATTTATTTATTATGATTTCCTTAAGCAAGGAAAGGCGTTACAATTTCTAAAACTGCTGCTTTAGTTAATGGTTCATCAAAACTTTCTGCTGCAACTTTTAAAGAAGTAGCACCACCTGTAGAGTTTTTCAATGTTGTTACATCAACTCCACCTTGAGTTTTATTATCCTCACCTGCAAAATTTTTGTCTGCAGCAGGAACTCCAGAATCGTTAGCTTGACCGTTTGCTCCTAAAGAAATCCAAGGAGTAATAACTCCAGTTACACCACTTGTGGTTAACGCTCTTCTCATTTGACGGATATGAGATGCATGTCGAGCCTCTACTGAATGGATACTTAATGCAGCGGTCAAATAAGTTTTGTTTCCTAATAAAGCTGGTGCTTGCCCTTTATATGCTCTAACACCAGTATCTTCAAAAGCTTGTGCTACTGCTAAATATGTTGCATAATCAGAGAATACAGTAGGGAAAGTTCCCTTCGCAGTAAAATCAAAATTAGGTTTAACTCCTGGAGTACCTCCATTTGCAGTTATAGCGCTTCTTAAAAATGCTACGTGAGCATTCTCATCTTTTTCAATCTGCTTTAAAGCAGCAGCAGCAGGTGCGTTAGTTCCAGTTCCTGAAGTAAAGGCTACACTAGCGTTTCCTCTCGTGTAAAACTCTGCCTCTAAATATTCTAATGTTAAAGCAAAGTTCAACACATCATTTACAACGTTACTAGTTTGCCCATAAGCTTTTTTAAACATTGTACCTAAAGCAAAAGGAAGTGCAGAAAGCGCAACCTTGGAACCAAAACTAGTGATGTTTTTAATAGCCGCCCTTCTAGGGTTTAATCTATCTGTAATTTCAGGATCAATAGTTTCTATGTCCTTTAATATTTTTATAAAATCCATTTTATTTAATTTAAGAAGGTAAATTACTTGCGTTAATTTCTGTTACGATGTATTTTTTAGCCATCGTTAAAACCTCAATAGGTGTTCTGGATAATTCTAATGCATTTGCATCTATAATATCTGTACCTACAAAAGTTCCATTGCTAATCAAATCCCTTATTAAAGCAGCGTGACGAGCTTCAACAGAAACGATTTTACCTGCCAGAGTTAAATAATCAGCACTTTTAATCAAATAACCTGCACCATTGTAAGCAGAAACGCCTAAATCTTCAAAAGCTTTAGCAGCTCCTAAAACACTATCTCTACTTGTAAAATTGATGGAAGAAAAATCTACTTGTAATCCTATGATTGCACTAGCACCCAAAGCTGCTTTAAAAAATTCTCTATGCAAAACTTCATGATCACGAATAGCAGACATATAAGCACTTTCCGTAGAGCTAATACCTGTGTAAGGAGTTAAAGCTACTTGAGTATAGAATGCTGCTTCTAATTGCTCTAAAGCATAAGCAAAATTCAAAATCCCAATATCACCTGTACCTAAATCTACACCTCTGCTAAAATTGTCATCTTTCTTGCATCCTGCTGCAACTAAAGCAATACCTGCTGCGCTAGCTCCTGCATATTGCAAGAAATTGCGTCGTTGTAATTTCTTAGAGAAAAAACCTTTCTCTTCAGATAACAACTCTTGATCGTCTTTTTCAAAAATTTTCATAAGAATTTAATTTTTTAGTTTAATTAATTGTTTAACTTTTTTATTAACGATAGAAAATGATATCTGGATGTTTATTAATCTTTTAGAAAAATATAAAACAGGTTAAAATTCAATAGCTGCCGTCTTAAATTGTCTATTCTAATATTAATCCAAAAAAAATCTGATTAAGAATTAGTTTTAAAAACCACAAAAAAAATTTTATCAATTAATAAACTTAAATATGTTTAAACAGCTATTAGCTTAAGAAGTATTTTAAATTTAATATATTTATATTTTTAAAGCAAAATGGTTTAATGCATACTTTTAAAATATTTTATGACTTAAATGTAGTGCAGTAATTATTTTAAAATAATTTTATTATTTTATTTTTGAGATTGAAATTCGGGTTATTTCACAACAAAAAAGGATACTTTAATTAAAAAGTATCCTGATAAGTTTAGATTTTTAAATTTTTTTTTGCAAATAGGCTAAGACAAACCAACCAAACTTTCATTTAAAATTTTAATTTTCACTTCCGCGTCTGCTTTTTTATTCTGTTCATTTGCAACAACCTCTGGTTTTGCATTTTGCACAAAGCGCTCATTAGAAAGTTTAGCATCTACTGCTTTTAGAAATCCATTTAAATAAATAATTTCCTTTTGGATGCTTTCTCTTTCCGCTTCTATATCAATATTACCCATTAAGGGTACAAAAAACTCATCCTTGTTAATTAAAAAAGAAGCTGCACCGTTTAATTTTTCATCTACAAAATCTATCTCTGCAATGTTGGCTAATTTTGTAATAATAGATTGATAGCTATTAAAATTAATTTGAGAATTTACTTTAATTGATAGGTTTAAAGCATCTTTAGGTGATATTTGTTTGGTGTTTCTAATATTTCTCATTTCTGAAATGATTTGTTTTACGGCTTCAACCTCATTTAATAATTTGGTATTTGCAGGTTTAGAATCTTCCATTTGAGCGATGATGCAACAGTCGTTAATTGTACGCTCCCTAAATATATCATTATGCCATAATTCTTCTGTTAAAAAAGGCATAAAGGGATGAAGTAGTTTTAAAATATCCTCAAAAAAATGAATAGTTGATTTGTAAGTTGCCGCATCAATTGGCTGTTGATAAGCAGGTTTAATCATTTCTAAATACCAGGCACAGAAATCATCCCATATCAATTTATAAGTTGCCATTAAAGCTTCTGATAAACGATATTGAGTGAAATTATGCTCAATTTCTTGTAATGCTTCGTTAAAACGAGATTCAAACCAAGAAATACTTATTTCATTATTGAATTCTAATTTTTCATCAATTTCCCATCCTTTTACCAAACGGAAAGCATTCCAGATTTTGTTGGCAAAATTTCTTCCTTGCTCACAACTAGATTCATCAAACATAATATCGTTACCAGCAGGTGAGCATAACAACATCCCAACCCTAACGCCATCTGCTCCGTATTTTTCAATTAATGCTAAAGGATCTGGAGAATTTCCCAAAGATTTAGACATTTTTCTGCCCAATTTATCCCTAACAATTCCGGTAAGATAAACGTTTTTGAAAGGTGCTTCGCCTCTAAATTCATGTCCAGCCATTAACATCCTTGCCACCCAAAAGAATAAAATTTCTGGCGCCGTAACCAAATCATTTGTAGGGTAATAGTATTGAATATCTGCATTTCCTGCACTTTCGGGATTTGCAATTACACGAGGATCAAAAACTGAAATCGGCCATAGCCATGAAGAAAACCAAGTGTCTAAAACATCTTCATCTTGCTTTAAGTCTGAAGATTTAAGATTATTAGTTAAAGTTTTAAGGCTAAATCCCTCAATTGCTTCTTCGGCTGTTTTAGCAACTACTACCTCACCGTTTGGGGCATACCAGGCAGGAATTTGTTGTCCCCACCAAAGCTGACGAGAAACGCACCAATCTTTCACGTTTTCCATCCAATGGCGGTAGGTATTTATAAATTTATCAGGGATTAGTTTTACTTCACCCTCAATAACATAATCTAAGGCGGGTTTGGCCATATCTTCCATTTTGCAAAACCATTGCATAGAAAGTTTAGGTTCAATAACTGCGTCAGTACGTTCAGAAAAACCGATTTGAGATTTATAATCTTCTACTTTATCTAAGTTTCCAGATTCTTCTAACATTTTAGCGATTTTTTTCCTCGCAATAAAACGCTCCTCTCCTACTAAAATCTGAGCTTTTTCGTTTAAAGTTCCGTTATCATTTAAAATATCAATTATTGGTAAGTGATGTTTTTGCCCAAGTTCATAATCGTTTAAATCATGAGCCGGAGTAACTTTTAAACAACCTGTACCAAAATCCATGGTTACATATTCATCTAAGATTACAGGGATTTCTCTATTAATTAATGGAACCAATATTGTTTTCCCATGCAAATGGAAATATCTTTCATCATTTGGGTTAATGCAAATCGCAGCATCCGCCATAATAGTTTCCGGACGAGTGGTGGCGATGGTTAAGTATTGAGTATCAAGTATCAAGTCTTGAGACAATTTGCCTCTTGGCTCTTCACTCTTGCTATCTTGATTCTTGCTACTTGATTCTTGCTTCTCCGAAATCTGATACTTTATATAATACAACTTCTGATTAACCTCTTTCCTAATTACTTCTTCGTCAGAAACAGCGGTTAAACCTGTTGGGTCCCAATTTACCATTCTTACTCCACGGTAAATCAGTCCTTTTTTATGAAGATGAATAAAAGTATCAATAACCGCTTCTGATAAAGCAGGATCCATAGTAAAAGCAGTTCTATCCCAATCGCAGCTTGCTCCTAACTTCTTTAATTGATCAAGGATTATACCACCGTATTTATCCTTCCATTCATAAGCGTACTTTAAAAATTCTTCTCTTGATATATCTTTTTTATCGATGCCTTTTTCTTTAAGCATCGCCACCACTTTAGCTTCTGTGGCAATAGAAGCATGATCAGTACCCGGAACCCAACAAGCATTTTTTCCTTTCATCCTAGCTCTACGTACCAAAACATCTTGAATGGTATTATTTAACATGTGCCCCATATGCAAAACCCCTGTTACGTTTGGTGGAGGAATCACTATGGTATAAGGCTCACGCTCATCAGGTACAGATTTAAAAAAATCATTCTCCATCCAAAACTGATACCATTTATCTTCAAAATCTTTAGGGCTGTAGGTCTTCGCAATACTCATATATGTATCAAAATATTTTCAATCTGCAAAAATAGGATTTTTATCTTGAGGAGGGTAAATTTTTAAATACCGATAACTCTGAGTTTTTTACAGAATAGCAGAGAAAAACTTTAATATTTTTTCAATCTTTTTTATCACTAAATCCTGATCTTCAAGATTCAGACAATTTACTGCAAATTCTACTTACCAAAATTTCATCAAAAAAAATAACCACTTAATTTAGTGGTTATTAATGCTTTTTTATAATGGAGATATTGGTGATTAAGAATCAAATTTATAACCTACACCTTTTACTGTAGTAACGTAAGTATCTCCTAATTTCTCTCTTAATTTTCTGATGTGAACATCAATTGTTCTGTTGGTTACTACAACAGAATCTTCCCAAATATTACTTAATATGGCTTCTCTGGTGTAAACTTTACCGGGTTTAGAAGCTAAAAGAAATAATAATTCAAATTCTTTTTTAGCTAAAACAACTTTATTTCCATTTTGATAAACCAGAAAAGATTCTCTATCAATAACCAGATCACCAATTTCTATCTTATTATCTACTTCTTCTTCGGCTTGTACGTTTCTTCGTAAAATCGCATTTATTCTACTAATTAATGCTCTTGGTTTAATAGGTTTTGCAATGTAATCATCTGCTCCAACGTTAAATCCTGCAATTTCAGAATATTCTTCGCTCCTTGCTGTTAAAAAAACCATGAAAGTGTTTTTAAACTCGGGCATCGCCCTCATCACTCTACAAGCTTCAATCCCATCCATTTTAGGCATCATGATATCCAGAATAATTAAATCTGGGATAACTTTTTTTGCTTCTATTACCGCTTCCCTTCCGTTACTTGCAGTATAAACCTGATATCCTTCTTTATTTAAATTATATTCAATTAAGTCCAAAATATCTGGCTCATCATCAACTATTAAAATCTTAGGCTTATTGCTGCTCATATATTTATTTTGGTACTAAATTATGCGATTGATAGTATCAAACGATTAATATAACATTAAGAAATTGTTAAGGTTTACAAATTCTTAACAATTTCTTAAATATAAAATATTTTAAACTGATTTATAGATTTTTAGACAAAAAGGAGTTTAACTCTTCCCCTTTTAAATTTTTTGCTACAATTTTCCCAGTAGGATCAATCAAAAAAGAAGAAGGAATAGCATCGATATTATACAATCTTGCTGTGGCGGCTTCCCATTGTTTCAGTTCAGATACTTGATCCCAAACTAAACCATCATCTTTTATTGCTTTTTGCCAGGCAGATGGATCGGTATCTAAAGAGAAACCAAAAACTGTAAAATTTTTATTCTTAAATTTCTGATATTCCTTTACTATGTTTGGATTTTCTTGTCGACAAGGTGCACACCATGACGCCCAAAAATCTACTAAAACATATTTACCTTTAAAGGCAGATAGACTAATAGACTTACCATTTGGAGTTAAAGCTGTAATTTCTGGTGCTTGCTGCCCTATTGCTACTCTGCTAGCAGCCTCCATTTGATTGTAGAAGGCATTAACTGCTTTGTTTTTAGGAAATTTTTCTTTTGCTTCTTTGCTGTAAGCAATTAATTCATTTTCATACTGAGGCGCATTCATGCCAGCCATAATATTTGCTGCAAAAAAAGCTGTCAAAGAATTTTTGTTATTCTGTATAAACTGCAAAGATTGATCTAGAAAAGGTTTATTGATATC
>JBBRYE010000096.1:0-14512 GCA_038237895.1 Sphingobacteriales bacterium
AAACACATAAACAGTAGGACTTAAATCTACATTTTTTAGTTAACTGGGATGATAATCTAAAAATGGAATTACTATTGGCTGTTGTTAATTAGTATTAACCTGTTTTTACAAAATAATTAATATTGAATATAATTGCCTAACGAACCAATTTTTTACCTTCTAGCAATTGATTTTTAACGGCCCAGTTTAAAGTAGGATCTTTTCTTTGTAAAAGGTCGTTATATAAGTCTTTTCTAAGGGTTTTTAATTGCTCTGCATAGGTGTTATCTGCAATTAAATTTTTCATTTCCGAAGCATCATTTTTTAAATCGTATAACTCGTCGGTATCTGTCATATTCCAAACATATTTCCACCTTTCGTTTCTTATCATCCGTTGCACAAACAAGCCAAATTGTTGTCCGTTATAATTACTAAACGCATATTTTCTCCAATTTTCTGGATTTTCTCCCTTTAATAAAGGGACTAATGAACTTCCGGTACTTTGTTCAAAATTGAAACCAACCATTTGTGGGATAGTAGCAGATAAATCTAAAGAGTTGATCACAAATTTTTTGGATTTACTCCCAGGTTTAACAACCCCAGGCCACTTTATTACTAAAGGAACATGAACTTCTTCATCGTACATCACGTAATGCTTATCTAAAAGGCCGTGGCTTCCAGCTGCATCGCCATGGTCTGATGTAAAAATAACTATGGTTTCATTGTCTAAATCCATTTCCTTTAAAGCATTTAAAACATTTCCAATAGCATCATCAGTTTGGCTAATCATAGCATAATAATGTTGCATATATATAGCCCATTCTTTCCATGTAAAATTTTCAATCCCCCAGTTGTAAGGTTGTTGTTTTTGGATGTATGGCTTGTTTACCATCGCATCCGGAAAATTACCCCAAGGTTTGATGTTTATAGGATCGTACATTTTTAAGAATTGTGCCGTAGGATTACTAGGTAAATGAGGTTCTACAAATTCTAAACGCATGTGAAAAGGTTTTCCATCCTTTTTAAATTGTTTAATCTGGTCTATAGCTTTTTGAGCAAGCCAGTGAGTATGTGTTTTTTCTAAAGGAGCGGGATCTAATCCTCCCATCCAAGAGAATTCTTTCATTATTGGGATGATTGGTGATATTTTCTGACTTTTTCTGTAAACCTGATATTGTGATTCATTTATATATTTATCAAAACCAAAATCCAAAGGGGTTTTGGTTGGATGAACATGCCATTTCCCAGCGTAAGCCTGAGTATAACCTACGCCTTTCATATCCTGAGTCCAAGTATGTTCATCAAACAACGAAACTGGCAAAGTGATATCATAATTCCATAAGCCTTTATGTTGCTCTGGCCATTTCCCACTTAAAAATGTTTGACGTGTTGGGCAGCAGGTGGGTATTGGTGTATATGCATTTGTAAAAAACATTCCTTCGTTTGTTAAACGATCTATGTTGGGTGTTTTAACCATCCCGTTCATTTTCCCTTGACAATCGTATCGAAACTGGTCGCATTCAATAAACAGTATGTTAGGCTGTTTTTTCTTTTGTGCACTTACGCTTAAATTAAATGATATTAACACAAAAAAAATCAACAAAATTTTATTAAAAAAAATGATATTTTCTTTTTTAGAATTATTAATTTCCATAAACATTGCTATTTGTTTGCCTATTTTCACTCAGTTATGTTAAATATTTTTTAAAAGCATTATTTATTTTCCTTATAAATATATCGGTATTTAAAGCGGGCGTTTGGTGCAGCATCTCCTTGATCTAACCATAACATAGGATTACCAGGTTCAATATTATCCGTCCATTTAAAATCAATTGTAAAATCTTTTTCCGAGAGACTTAATAACTTTTTAGGAACGGCAATTTCTATTTCTCTTTCAGCGGCTTTATATTTAATATCATTATCAATTTTTACCCATTTTTTGTTTTGACTGTACTTATTTAAGGTTGTAGAATGATCATTTACAACTTTACTATTAACCTGATATTGGAAACCTTCCCAATTAGTATCTTGGTTTTGAAGGCCAATCCATAAATTCATCCAATTTTTATCTTTGTAAGATGATAGTTTTTGATTTGTTTTTACATAAAAATAAATATAGTTATCATCAGAGGCTACCTTACTTTCTATAATATCATTTCTTCCACTAAAATTTGTGTATTTCTCTATTCTTCCAAAACCTGGGTGATCTCTATGCAAGGTATCGCCAATATCATCCTTAAAAACCGCGTTAACCTTTTCCCAATCTTTAAAACTTCCGTCAATATTTATTTTATTAATAGCTGTGTAAGTTGGTATTTCTCTGGATCCTTTAAATTTGCGAATGTTGTTTACTAATTGGTAGTAATAATTATCATTAAAATCGCCTTTTACAGGTTCTGAATCTCTACTAAATTCGGCATTATATAAATCCACGAAATAAGTTTCACCCTTTTCAATTTTATTTCCTAAAAAATTTGCTGCTCTGCCATCATCAAAACGCATGGCTACCCATTCATTCCATCCGGTAACAAACACAAACTCCGGATCAACCTCTAAAGCTCTTTTCCATTGCTCGTTAAAATAGAACCCTTTATCAGATTGTTTTACTTCAGGTTCTTTACCATCATGAAAACTTCGCCCTATGTTAGACATTGGATGTTCTGCTATGGCTACACTAATCGCTTCCGGAACATCTTTAGACTCATGCCAGCCATAGTTTTGAGGGGTATGATCAAGCCATGGCCATTTGTCTTTACCATCACCAAACCATTTTTGGCCTTTACTCCAAGCCCAAGAATGTTTAGCATTAAAAAAGTCTCTATTATCATCAGAAAGACCTTCTGGTGGAGTTAATAGGAGTGGTTTACCTTTCCAATAAAACCATAAATCTTTAAATAAACCTGGCTTATAAATATTTTCATAAAGGCGAGAAACGGTTTTATTTGGATTACTATTTACAATAAAGGCAAAGCTTGGAGTAGAAAGCCCTTCTTTACGCATTTCTCTATAAATATTTGCAATTTTTGTAACCTGTGGTAAATAGATAGATGCATTAGTGACATCTAAAATAATGACATCTACTTGTGCATCTGACAACATTTGAGCATGTTTTCTAATAATCCATTCATCATCTGGTAAATAATATCCAAAATAAGGCTCGCCCCAATGGTGAAAAGCATGGATTGGACCATATTTAGGATTTTTTGGATTTTCCTTTAAAAGCTGAGTAATATCATAAGGGCTTTGGGTATCTGTAGTTTTTTTTTCTTTTACACTTTCGTCAGCATTTGGTTTGTCTGCCTTATCATACCCATGTGCGCCTTGCCAAATAAAATAGAATATGCCCACATATTTATCTTTCCTAATTTCTCCGTTTTGCGTACCAACAGATAGTTCTCTTTTTAAATCATCTGTTGCTACCCAAGTATCGGCTTTAGAAGATGATAAAATTTGCTTAGTATCTGTTTGAGCTTTAACAGATAAACTTAATATTAAACAAAAACTACCTATCCAAATATTTTTCATATAAATTATTTAATAATTTTAACCCCTTTTGGTGCAGTTATTTGAGAATCAATTTTACCATTAGCTAATTTAATATGCTTTATTTTTATGATACCCATTGGTGTTGGAAATGTTCCTTCGGCAAAAGTTAAATCGCCTAAATGAGGTTCTATCTTAATTACCTTGCAACCTGGTTCCATAACTTTTACACCTAAAACATATTCTGTTAACCATGGCGTTGGCCCAGATGCCCAACCATGGCATAAGCTATGTCTAAAACCTACATAACAATAAGCACCATAATCTCCATGAATATCTTTTTTCCCATCAGGCACTAACTCATCAATCCGTGAAGCGTTTGGCAACCAATTCAAGTTAAAATCTTCCCAAAAAGTAGTTGCACCTAAATTTAACATCGCTCCCCAATACTCTTTAATATTATTCATAGCGCCTTGATAATCCCCTGCTTCTGCTTTAGCTTTAAGCATATAATAACCATAAAATGTAGAAAAATCATGCGCTCCATTTACAGAAATTACCTCCTTATCGGCTTGCTTTGCTGGTATAATTCCTGCCAAAGCCATTAATGATGCAGCCTGCTTTGACTTATTAATTTCTGGAATATTCTTTTTTAGTTTAGCGGCTGATTCTTCACATAACTTTACACTTGCAGGTTCATTTAATATTTTACACAAATCTGCTCCTGCATTAAAAGTCATTACCATTAACGCTTGTAAACCAGCATGTATTCCTTTTGGATTTTCGCTAGAAGGCCAATCTAAAAAACGGGCGTCTAATTTTTCATTTCCATTGGCATCAATTTTAGTGGCCAACTGTGCTAATAATTTTACTAAATAAGCTCGTTGTTCTTTTAAGTATTTTAAATCTCCATTATGATAATACCAATCTCTGTGGATAATAATCCACCACATAGAATAAGCACTAATCCCATTCATCCATTGAGGAAGTGGAGTAATATCCCTGGAAAGATCTAAACTTTTTGGAACTACTTCATTATAACCAAAAACAGATGCAATGGTAGAAGTTTCTGGGTGCATATCCCCTACCCAAACCAAACGATCACGTTTAATACCATCCCATAAATAATCTTGCATATTAAGATGAACAGTATAAGCGCCTGTTTCCCAAATTTTATTTAAGAGTGGATCGCTAGATTTAAAAGAACCTAAATACGGAATATCACGAAAAGTAAATATCGCCCTTGCTTCCTTTAGAATTAATTCTTTGTTTTCATCTATTAAATCAATTCTTACAAACCTAAAACCAGAATTACCTACTTCTAATTTCCCTAACCAAGGCACAGAAATCTCAAAATCTCGCATGGCATGGTCGTTTGTTGCGCCTTTAATAGTATCAATATCAGACATGGCCTCACTTGCAGACTCTCCAAAACGGATCCTTAGTTTTACAGGTCCTTTCACTTTCCACATGCCAGTTACTAATTGCAAACCTCCGTGAATTTCTTTACCAAAATCTAATAAAATACCTGGTTTTTTACCCTCTCTACTATTCATTATACACAAGCCTTTACTATTTAAATCAGCTTGGCCATTTCCTTTTTGCAGTAACTTTTCAGAATTTAAAATACTATTATCACTTATCCATAAAATGCGAGTTGGAGATAAAAATTCACGAATTTCTTGCTCTTTTTGATGTGGTCTATCCGCTTTAAATATTGGAGGTAATTGTGCTTTTAATTGTGTTCCACTTAAAACAACAAGAAATAAAAAAAATAATTTGATTTTTGACATTTAGATTTTTTTAAAGTTTACTACTAGATACTACTACAATTTGAAAAGACTTTTAACTAAAAAAAGTATTATTATGATATGCAAAATTTATATTTTAAAAGAAATTAAGCCGAGAATGGTTTATTGGTTTTGCTAAAATAAGTGTTATTATAAACTTAAACGTCATGTACTGTCCTGTTATCTAACTCTATTATTTAAATAAGAACGGGATAGTACAGGATAAACTATCAAAAAAATTGTGGTAAACTTGAAAAACAATTTTATAAACCATGAAAATTTCCACAAAACTGATTGTAATACTTTTATTATGCATTTTTAAATGCAGTGCACAAGAAAAAAAAGCACCAAACATAATTTTTGTTATTGTTGATCAGTGGCGAGCCGAATCAACAGGGTATAACGGCAATACAGATGTAATTACCCCTAATATTGATAAAATTGCCAAACAAAGTATTAACTTAAAAAACGCTGTTTCGGGTATGTCTGTTTGTACGCCTTTCCGAGCTCAATTAATGAGTGGAATGTACCCAACAACATCTGGTGTTTTTTTAAACGATGTAATGTTAGATACTGCCCTTACAACTATAGGGAAAGTTTATAAAAATAATGGTTACGATACTGGTTTTATAGGTAAATGGCATATAGATGGGC
This sequence comes from Sphingobacteriales bacterium, assembly GCA_038237895.1. GTDB lineage: Bacteria > Bacteroidota > Bacteroidia > Sphingobacteriales > Sphingobacteriaceae > Pseudopedobacter. Next base: position 5,907 of record JBBRYE010000096.1, read on the forward strand.
ATGGAAGAGAAAGGTATATTCCTGAAGAAAGACACCAGGGTTTTGATTATTGGAAAACCTTAGAATGTACGCATGAGTATAATAAATCATATTATTATGAAGGAAACTCTCCTATAAAAAAAACATGGGATGGATATGATGCTTTGGCACAAACCAAAGACGCTGCTGATTATATCAAAAATCATTCAAAACAAGACAAACCCTTTTTGTTGTTTGTATCCTTAGGGCCTCCTCATGATCCTTATCAATCTGCACCAGAAAAATATAAAAATTTATATAAGAACAAGAGTATCTCTATCAATCCAAATGTTCCGGATAATATAAAAAAGAGAATAGAAGCCGATTTACGAGGATATTACAGCCACATGAGTGCAATTGATGACGGTATTGGTGAAATTTGGAATGCAATAGAAGAGTCAGGAACACCTGAAAATACCATCTTTGTTTTTACTGCCGATCATGGTGATTTAATGGGCGCACATGGCCAAAGAAACAAACAACAACCTTATAACGAAAGTATTAAAGTTCCCTTCTTAATCTCTTATCCAAAATTATTTGGATCTAATGCGCAAACATCAAATGTTTTATTAAACTCGCCTGATATTATGCCCACACTTTTAAAGCTTAGTGGACTGCCAGTTCCTAAAACTGTTGAAGGTAAAGACTTATCAAAAATTTTATCTAACCAAAAGAAAGATAACATCAAAGCTTCTTTAATTTCTTGTGTATCACCATTTGGACAATGGGGTAGAGCTATAGGTGGAAAAGAATACAGAGGAATTTATACAAAAAATTACACCTACGTAAATGATTTGAAAGGCCCTTGGTTATTGTTTGATAACGAAAAAGACCCTTACCAACAAAATAATTTAGTGGGAAATTCTAGCTATGTTAATCTACAGAAAAGCTTAGATAAACAATTGCAAAAAATACTTAAACACAACCATGATGAATTTAAGCCAGGTGCTTATTATATTAAAAAATGGAATTATTTTGTTGATAATAATGATACTGTGCCGTTTAACAAGTTTTACTATGATGGCAGCAAACCTGGCAACTAAATAAGCTAACTTAACGAAGCCTTTTTTAAATAATACCATTCATAAAATCAATTGTAACTTTAATTTTAAATGCTTTATGTATTGTTTATTTAATTTAAAAATTACAGCGTGTTAAATCAATTAAAAACCATTTTAGAGCCATTGGCTGACTTTTGCTAGCTTCCCCCAAAATGGTTTCAAATAATAAATACAATTGGATGGAGAGCTTATAAAAGTTTAATCACATGGGGTGCATGTGTTTTCTACCTCTTTATTTTATTTTTAAGATTAGAATGTAAAAACGAATTGATACTTATCATTATCGTTTGCAGAGTTAAAATAAAACTTAAGGCATAACTGCCAAAGCATTAGTAAAAAATTTTCATTATTTATTGTAGGTGATTACGGTTTGTTTGATTTAAACATAGATTTATTTTATACCATCACCATGCTTTAAAATATGCAGACAAATCTTACAATTGTTTATATGTTTTAAAAGATTTATAACAATAAAATGCCCCCAAAATTATTAAATTTTGGGGGCATAATTCTTTTAAACAGTTAACTGTTAATCTTTTATTCTTTTACAAACTTTTGAGATAATGTTTTGCCACCATCTGTACTGATTTTAGCAATATAAACTCCTTGTTGTAAGTCTGCAATATTTAAGGTATTGATATTCACTCCAACTGTTAAGTTGATGGTTTTATCTAGAATCTTACGTCCGGCTACATCAAAAATTTGTGCTCTTACAATTCCTGCTTTTAATGCATTAACTGTAAAGCTAAGCTCTTTTGATGTTGCATAAGCAGTGATGGTACTTTCTGTTAATCCTGTTTTAATAGCAATTACATTAGAAGGTGTATTTTTCCCATCAAAATCTACCTGGTTTAGCTTGTAGTAGTTTGTACCAGATAAAGGTTGAGCATCTAAATAATTATATTTATTTAAACTATTACTTGTTCCCTTGCCTTTAACAGAAGTAATAATTTGGAAATTATTGGCATCGTTAGAACGTAATACATCAAAACGATCATTGTTTTTTTCTGATGCTGTTTCCCAGTTTAATTGAATTCCATTTGTGGTGTTTTTACCAGTAAAAGATGTTAAATCTACAGGTAAAGTGGTAGTACCTGGTGTAAATGCAACACCTCTAAAAACGTTATTCGTACCAGAAGAAGCCAAATTTGAAAATGTAAGACTTGCGGCTGCATTATATCCTGCAACATCAGTAACACGTATTAAAGAAGCATTATTTACCCCTGAGCCTGTTGTAATAAATAATTCTACTTTTCCAGCATTTACAATTCCAGTAATACCAAAGGCAGTGGTTGTTACGGCAGTAGCAGTAGCGCCTGAACCTTCACCTGTAATGGACACTGTTGGAGCACTAGAAAAACCACCACCCGCATTTGTTAAAGTAATTGCAGTTACTATTCCTGCAATAGAGGTAGCATAAGCCGTTGCACCCGTACCACCTGTAATATTTACCACAGCTCCATAACCGCTTCCTCCATTAATTATAGTTGCACCTGTTACTACACCCCCAGATATAGTTGCCGTGGCTGTTGCTAATGATCCCGTAGTACTTGTAAAACTAATTACAGGCGGCACTGTATAACCAGAACCTCCGTTAGTTATATTTAACGCTGTAATTACACCATTTATAACAGAGGCTGTTGCAGTTGCACCAGTACCATCACCAGTTATAGAAATAGTTGGGGAGTAGCCCGTTCCTCCTGCACTTACAGTTATTGGGCCAACTGCGCTTATTCCTGTAGTACTGTTTAAAACCCATGCTGGTGCAGAATTAATAGTAACGGTTGGTGCAGCTATTGCAGTACCAGTTGGTGTACCGTTAACAGTAACTGTTGGAACAGAAGTGTAACCTGTACCTGTATTACTAATATAATATGAAGTCACTTTACTGGTCGATGTATTAAAAATAACTGTTGCAGTTGCACCAGTACCGCCGCCGCCAGTGATAGTTAATGTAGGTGCTGTAGCGTAAGTACCGTAGGTTCCTGTACCCGGGGGATTAGTAATTGTACTTACATAATTTATGTTAGCAGCACTAAAAGAATACTTTCTTAAGTTAATTCCATCTATAGTATACACTACATCTGGTATATTATTGTTATCTAAGTCAAAGAAATAAAACCCATTTGCATTACCTGTTGAACCCGTTGGTAAGCCTGGTAATGCTGAACTAAATGTTGCAGCTGAGGTAGGTAAACCTGTGCCAATTTTAGAAATTCCAAAAGAGTTGTTAAAGCCACCACCATAGAGCTGACCATTGAAAATATTTAGACCTTTAATATTTGTTGGTGTAGTAATTATAGATGTGCTTGAAGTTGAGATTGGGTTAGCAAAAGGCACATATTTAACACCATTTTGGCTAGAAGCATACCAAAAACCACTTCCATCAATACTTGTAGTTTGGCGGATATTTGTTACATCTGCTTTTGGGATTTTAGTTGAATAGTCAATTGTAGCCCCAGAGGTTATACGAGCAATAACTTTGTCAAAACCAGTTGCACTAACTACAATTCCAGATGCTAAATCACCATCATATTCAATTAATGATAAATAATCATTATTGGTAGATAAATTTAAGCCTCCTTCTTGAGCGTTATTTAAATTTAAAGTCAGTCTTGACCCTGCGGTAGTGGAGTTTAAAGCAACGGTTTGAACTAACGCACCTTGAGGTGTGTATTCTAATAAACTTACAGGGGCAAGGTTAGCTACATCTCCAGTACCATTGCCAATTCTAACAACAACAACGTTACCCGGATTAAAAGGATTTTGTGCAAACGTGAGCATAGAACTCGCTAATAACCCTAAGGTCAAAAGTAAATTTTTCGTCATAATAATTTGGTTTTTAATTAATATTTAATTGGTACCAGAAAAATCCATATTTATTTACTTTTTACTGTTATGGGGTGTCCTGCTCTTCTTGAATCAATTAATAGACTTTTTATTATATTTAATTACCAACCCAAGTAAAAATATAAGCTCCAGAGCCAATATCATTTCCAGATGGGTTTATCTTTAACACATTTCCATTCAACTTTACGTTTTGGGCATAAGAAGGTAAAACTACCTTGGCCGAACTATTTGCAGGGACAACTAAGTTCATGGTAATTTTGCCGTCCTTTCTTTCCCATTTATTAGAAATAATCCCATAAGGAGATTCAAAACTACCTGAAGCCCAATTTAGATCAGGAATAATTATTGGCTCCACTCGGATGGTTCTAAAACCTACTTCTTGAGCTTTCAAGCCTACTAAATAGCCCATCATCCATTCTCCGCAACCACCAAAGGTGTAATGGTTAAAAGAGTTCATTTGCGGACTAAAAAAATCACCATTATCATTTTTTCCGTCCCAACGTTCCCAAATAGTAGTGGCACCACGTTTTACCATGCCACCCCAACCTGGAGATTTTTCGCTGGTAATTACTTTAGAAGCTTCATCTACTAAACCCATAGCTGTTAAACCTGGGAGTAAATTTCCTGAACCATGGAAACCTGTTAAAACAGCATAATTATCTGCAATCATTCTTTTTTTAAACTGAGCTTTAATGGCTTCCTTTTGATCAGGATTATATAAACCATAACGAGCTACATAAGCGTAAGCGCATTGTGTATTTCCATCTACTGTACCATCTGGCTTTATATGCTTTTCTATTAAATCATTTTTATATTGTGCTGCTAGTTTAGTGAAGGTTTCTACGTCTTTTGTATGTTTGGTAAGTGTAGCAAAATCAATCATTTGTTTACTAATTATATAGCCTATTACCCGAGCAATAAATTCGCGGGATGTTCCTTTCTCAAGCGCTACCCAATCGCCAATAATTTTGTAGGCAGGTACACCCTTTTTATCTTTAGCTTCAAAATCATTTACTTGATTTACTACTTTTTCCCATTGGGTCATGTATTTTCTTAACGCAGCGTAATGCTGAAAAATGGGTTGACTATCTCCATATCTTTCCCAAATGGTGTTAGGAGTAATCATCATTGCTGCAGACCAATCAAGCTGAGCGTTTCCAGCACCTGGTTTATAGCCGGGAGCACCATTGCTGATATTACCAGTGTCATCATGTTGCGTATCTACGCAATCTTGAAACCATTTTGTAAAAAAACTAGCTCCATTTTGATTATAAGCCGATGTCCCCATAAAGAAATGCGCATCGCCCACCCAGCCATAGCGTTCATCACGTTGTGGACAATCAGTCATGGTTTCAAAGTAATTAGAGCGTTGACTCCAAAGTACGTTTTGATATAACCTATTCAGCATAGGCGAGGAAGAAGCAAAAGTACTGGTAATTGGGCCTGCGGAATGCGCAACTATGCCAACTAATGTTTCTTTAGTGGGCATGACAGTTAAACCGGTGATTTGTACATATCTAAATCCATGATAGGTAAAACGTGGTTCCCAAACTTCTAAGCTTCCATTACAGATGTAACGGTCGGCTGGATTGGCCCCTCTTAAATTATCAGTATAAATGGTGCCGTTTTTATTGATGTCTTCTGCAAAACGTAAATCTATGGTTTGTCCCTTTTTACCCTCAACTTTTAAGCGTACCCATCCGGCAAAATTTTGTCCAAAATCTATTACATAAACTCCGGGTTTTGGCTCAGTAATGGTTTGAGTCTTTAACTCTTGATCAATACTAACCGGTTCTGTAAGGTGTTGACGCTGTACATAAGATACCTCTTTACGGTTTTCGGCTATCACATTTTCCCAGGATTTGTCATTAAAATCAGACTTGTTCCAACCGTTTTGTTCTAGTCTTGCGTCGTAAATTTCTCCATTTATAATATCTGATTGTACAATTGGCCCGTAAGAAGCTTTCCAAGTTTTATCTGTTGAGATAGTTTCATGCGTTCCATCGGTATATTCTATTTCTAATTGGCCAGAAAAACGCAGTTTATCACCAAAATGTTCTCGTCCAAACCATAACAAATTACCTCTAAACCAACCATCGGCTAAAACCACACCTATAGCATTTTTACCAGTTTTTAACGCTTTGGTAACCTCATTACTTACATAACTGATGCGTTTTTCAAATTGTGTCCAGCCAGGCTGAAAGCCTGTTTCTGTAATACGTTGACCATTTAAATACAAATCATATAAGCCCTGCGCTGTACCATGAAAAACCGCAAAACGAATTACTTTTTTAAGTACTACTTCTTTGCGTAGGTAAACTGCTGGCGGTGAAAAAATCTTACTTCCAAATATTGGTAATAGCAGTTTTTCTTTACCCTGCCCTGTTGTATTTGGCTCATTTGGTTTTCCTAAAACTTTAACAGCTAACCAGTTGGCATCCGCATTTTTAGGGTCGTTCCATAAATCAACTTTTCTATTGGTAGTTTGCCAATTAGAATTGGAGAAAAAGTGGCTTGTTTTTCCGGATTTATCTTCCATTCTAATTGAAGCTATCATACCCGAATGATCTTTATGGTCACATTCGTCTACATTAAAAGCGATGGTATTCTCCCCTGCTTTTACGTATGGTGTAATGTCTAAATAACTTGGAACTGCCTCAGGTCTTCCGCCCTGCAAAACTTCAATCCCATTGATAAAGCAACGGGCTGTAAAGTTGGCTTCCATACCTACCATTACACGAGCTATGTTTACAGGAACATTAAAATTAGAACGGTAATTTATAACTTCGTTTTTACCTTTAACAAGGTTTGGATGCACAATCCAATCGGCCTGCTCAATATTAAACCAATCGGTGCCATTTGGTGTTGTAGGGTCTGGTTTATCATAACCTATCCAATCGGCTTTTAAATCGGTATCAATTAAGCCGGTTACCCAGTAGGCTGGTTTGCTCCATGCAGAAATGGTTCCATTTTGATTTTTGATACGCACCCGCCAATAATATGGCAAGCTGGATTGTAAAGGCTTACCATTATAAGTTACCAAATGACTTTGGTTGGAGTTTATCCAACCAGAATCCCAACTAAAATCCCGACTTGCTCCATCAAAATCGAAATTTGATTTTAATACCTGAATTTGATAAGCGCTTTGTTGCAAATTACTTTTATCAGCGTTAAGCGTCCAAGTAAAACGAGGTTGCTTTACATCAATCCCTATTGGATTTACTCTTTGTTCTACCCATTTGGCTGTTACGCCGATTAAGTCTACATCTTGAGCCTGAGATACATTTAAAGTAATGCATAAAGCCACAACAGAAAATATGATTTTCATGTTTTTACTTACTTAATTACATGGTTTAATTATTCCATTGACTGTTTTACATTTCGTTTATTGGTACTGTTCCATATTTGCCATTTACCAAAAAGTTTATCAACCAACTGAACATTGGCAGATGCTAAGTTATTTTTTTCTTCTAAATCTGTAGATAAATCATAAAGCTCATTCGGTTTATTGGGTTGTATAACGAGTTTCCATTTATCTGCCCTAACCGATCCCATATTACCGTATTTAAAATATAATGCATCATGTGGGGCAGTTTTAATCTTTCCTGTTAAATATGGAGTAAGATTAACCCCTTCTAAATTATTAGGCTCTGTTGTTTTTGATAAAGCCATACATGTTTTAAAAATATCTAATGAGATTACCGGCTGCTTATAATTCAATCCGGCGGGGAAAACACCAGGATACATTACAAAAAATGGAACCCTAATTCCACCCTCATAGGTAGTCCATTTGTAATCTCTTAAAGGAAGATTTTCACTTCTATTTTCGGGATGTCCTCCATTATCTCCGATGAAAAATACGATTGTGTTTTTATCTAATTTAGCAGTTTTCAATTTATCTAAAATGCGCCCAACTGCTTGATCTAATGCATAAATTGTTGCCGCTACATCTGCTCTTGAGCTATCTGTTGGAAATAACAAATTAAATTTTTCACGATCTGCAGGGCGAGAGGTATTAGTCTTAGGTACTTGATAAACTTTACCCTCAGCTATAGCTTTATCGTATTCACTTCTAATTTGAGGAGCCCTTTTTGTAGAAATATTAAGTATATGCGGGGCATTAAAAGCAACAGTTAGCTGAAATGGCCTATTTTTATTCCGATCTATAAATTCTATAGCTTCACGAGCAAATAAATCTGTACTGTACTCAGAACTGGTTTCTATCTTACCATTTCGGGCTAAAGTTGGGTGATAATAATTAATAAATGGGCTCGAAACTGGTGAACACAGTGTTTCATTAAATGCGTTTCTTAAATGTGGCATTGGGCCAGTACTATGCCATTTACCAATATGTGCAGTATAATAACCGGCATTTTTTAATACGCCGGATAGCAATGGTACTTCCATCGGAATTCCACCACTATTACCATCAAAACCAAACCTTTGGGGATACATACCTGTTAAAATTGCCGCCCTAGAAGGTCCGCATAAAGGGACAGGAACGTAACCCGATTCAAACTTTACACCTTCTTTGGCAAAACGATCAATATTAGGTGTGTGTAATACGTTTCGAAACAATGCGCTTACATCTCCGCTACCTAAATCATCTACTAGTATAATGACAATATTAGGTTTACTAAGTATTTTAGGAACAACCTTTTCTGCCTTTAAAAAATA
>JBBRYE010000097.1:0-14335 GCA_038237895.1 Sphingobacteriales bacterium
GAGAAATGACCCCAACTATGAAACCCAAAAGAAAGTTTATCGAAAAGAAATATGTTTTAGAAATAGAAGAAATGTATATGGGTGCTGTTGAAGCTGATTAGTATTTTATCACAACAGTTGACTAGATATAATAAGTTTGCTAAAAATTAAAAATCCATCAATTTAACAAGTTTCATTAACGATTGAAACGGCATCCCCGCTAGTAGTAGGGAAAGCTTTTTTTATTTTTATAAAAAAAGATAGAGTGAAAAGCTTTAAAGGGGTCGCTTTATGACGTGTTAAAACGCCCAAATTATTATTTAAATTATAAATCTCCTATAAATTTATCTTCTTTTATAAAATCTTAAACAAGATATTTGCAGTCAAGATGTATTTGGGCTCATTACAATCAAAAAGATTTTACCTTAAAATATTTTTCTTCCTTTCAGGAATATTATTTGCTTCCTGGGCTTCAAGAATACCTACAATTAAAGGGCAATTATCTTTAAATGATGCAGAATTAGGTTCGCTATTATTTATATTACCAATTGGTTCATTAATTGGTTTACCAATTTCCGGTTATCTTATTGCAAAATTTAATAGCAAGGAATTGATTTTAGGTTCTTGTATTTTACAGGCTAGTGCTTTAACGGGTATTGGCTTTGCCCAAAATATTTTTATTCTAGGTATATTTCTGTTTTTGTTTGCATTTGCAATGAGGCTATTAAACATTGCTGTAAATACTCAATCTGTTAATCTTCAAAAATTTTATGATAAACCTATAATTGGAAGTTTTCATGGTATTTGGAGTATGGGCGGGATTGCTGGAGCGGGAATAACCTCTTTACTATTATCGATGGATATCGATATTTCTTATCATTTTATAGCTATTACTGCAATTGTATATATCGGAGCAGCAATTTCTTACCCTAAACTATTAGGAGAAGATAGGTCTGACAAAGGAAATAAACTTATTTTGGGTAAACCCGATCCATATATAATGCGCTTAGGTCTTTTATGTTTTTTTGCTGCAATTTGCGAGGGAGGTATGTTTGATTGGAGTGGGATTTATTTTAAAGAAGTACTACATACCCAAATATTTACTTATGGTTATTTTACTTTCTTAGTTTTTATGACCTCTTTTCGTTTTATTTCTGATAAAGTAATTAGCAAAATTGGAATTGGTAATACTTATATTTTAAGTACTTGCTTAATTATTAGTGGTGTTTTATTATCAATAATTTTTCCTTATTTCTGGATTGCGTTGATTGGTTTTGCATTAACAGGAATGGGCACAGCATCAATTTTCCCTATGACTTTAGGATTGGCAGGAAAATCAACAAAATATTCTGCAGGAATGGGAATTTCTATTGTAGCAACCTATTCTATAGTGGGAATGCTTTTGGGTCCGCCGTTAATAGGTTATATTTCTCACGTTTTCAATTTGCGCATCGCATTTATACTATTTGCCTTATCCGGATTAATGTTTATTCCGGTTTCTAACAGTTTGTTTAAAATTAAATCCTAGTTTAATATCATGGAAGAAAATAAAAAGTTACCCATCTTAAATGCAGAGGAGATTAGGGTTTTAGGTTGTTTAATGGAGAAAAGCAAAACTACGCCAGATTACTACCCTATTACCTTAAATGCTTTAACTGCAGCTTGTAATCAAAAAAGTTCAAGGAAACCTGTGGTAGAATATGATGAGCAAACTGTGGTATTAACCTTAGATGTTCTAAAAAGAAAAGGATTAATTTCTACGGCAACAGGTGGCGGAAGTCGAGTTGTGAAATATAAACACAATTTTGCAATCGTATTCCCATTAGTTCCTTCTCAATTAGCAATTATTTGTCTGCTTTTATTAAGAGGTGCTCAAACTCCTGGCGAATTAAATACAAATTCTGGAAGGTTATATGAGTTTGAATCTTTGGATGAGGTAAATAAAGTTATTGAGCAATTACTAAACCCTGAAATGCCTTATATTATTCAGTTACCAAGAAAATCAGGTCAAAAAGAAGCTAGATTTACTCACCTTTTAGCAGGAGAGCCTTCCATTGAAGAGGAAGAAGAACCACAAGGACCAGCCAGAAAATCAGTCTCCGAATTAGAAAACAGAATAGCAGTTTTAGAAGAAAATTATACGCAACTTAAAGCCGATTTTGATAGGTTGATGAAAGAGTTAATGGGTTAAAAATTTCGCTTTATAGGTTTTTGCCTATTATCAATAAATGCGATTAACTCAATGGTATTAGATTTCTCTTTTTTTCTATATATAACTGAGACCTGTTTAATAATCAGACCTTTTTAAACATCTTTTAATAAAGTAGATTTTCTAAAAATTAAAGGGCTATTTTAATAGTATTTAAGGTTTTTGATACTTGACCAACAAATTCTAATATTATTTTATCACTAAAATGGATTTCTAAATATTCTAAACGATTGTTAAAGGTTGATAACGCTTTTTTAGTCCAAACTATCTCAAATTCCATTTTTTAAATACTTTCATAGCCTCTTTGTGCGATGTAGTTCTTTTATTATCAGCATCATCTAATCCTTCTTCAATTTCTTTTTTTGGTCATCGTTTAATTCGTCAAACCAGTCTATTGATCTATTATCTATAAATGCTTTTAGATCCAAAATCAAAGATTCATCTTTAATATTCGAGATTGTTTTAAGCAACTCTAGCTTTTCGGATTGAATATTCATAAAGTTCAATTTTAAACTAAATTAACTATTTAAAATCTCAAAAAACAATAAACTTAATTAATTACGTTTTAGCCAATATGCAGATTAACATCCAGAAGATTTTATATCTATTATTTCCCATTCCGTTTATCGTAAGCTCCTGCTCTTCTGTTTATATGCCAAATGTGCCAAACAGCCCAATGCTTACCAAAAAAAATGAGGTTCATGCTTCGGGACATATTTCGTTAAAAGGTAATGTAAATATAAATACGGCTTATGCGGTTTCAGATAATGTTGGGGTTTTATTTAATGGTTCGTTTATCAATCAACAAAAAAATAGAAAAGATTTTAGACAAGATTTGGTTGAAGGAGGAGCAGGTTATTTTACCACATTTGGACCAGAAAACAGCAGGATTTTAGAATTTTATGGCGGCTTGGGCCGAGGAAGTACCGAGCGGATTTATAGAAATACAGATAAAAACGGAATCGTTAATTCTGATATACAAAACGTAAATTTCAATAAACTTTTTTTTCAGGTTAATTATAGTTCTAAAGAACAAAAATCATTAACGCTATTTTCAAAAAAGTATCCATTAAATTATGGAACTATTTTTAGAATTAGCCATGTGAGCATGACAGATTTTAAAAGGAATAACATCAATCAGCCACTTGAAGATAATATTTTTATTGAGCCCGTTTTTTTCACTCGTTTAAAACTAAATCATAACATTCAGTTACAATACACCTCTGGAAGTAATTTTGGTTTAAAAAACAGAGATTTTATGACGGCAGGAAACTCTGTATTTACATTAGGAATTGTGGTAAATGTTGGCGGGACAATATTCAAATAATCTTAAAATACAAAAAGCCCGAAAATAAATTTTCGGGCTTTTCTATAGGCTATAAATTATAAATATTAACCGTAAATCCAGCTAAACTTATATTCCATTTGCGGTACCTTAATTCTATCCGCTATTCTTATCAAACGATCTGGAAGAGCAACAATATAATCTCTTGCTTTTTCGCCTGATTCGTTTAAATCTTTTATACTTTCAATGTTCCAATCCTCAATTAGGTTTCTAAGAATATCTACATAATCAACAGCAGTGTAAACGCCTAAACGTTGTGCTGCATCTGTAAAATGGCCGAAAGCGCTACCTATTTTGGTCCCCATTTCTCGTAAAAAATGAGCTGGCATCACAATCTTTTTACGCATCATATCCTCAAAGGCAAGCATTACCTCATTAGCATCAACCTCAAAAGCCTGGCTGATAAAAGCTTTGTAAGCTTTAGCATGTCTAGCTTCATCTGCTGCAATTAAACCACAAATTTTTGATAGTAATTTATCGCCACTTTGTTTAGCTAGTTGCGCAACCCTTCTGTGTGAAATATTGGTTGCAATCTCTTGGAAAGAAGTGTAAATAAAATTTCTATAAGGATCATGTCCGGTACCTATATCAAAACCATCTTGAATTAAATATTGGGTAGATGCTTCCATTTCTCTCATATTTACCCTACCAGAAAGGTATAAGTATTTGTTTAATAAATCTCCATGACGGTTTTCTTCAGCTGTCCAAGCTCTTACCCACTTCATCCATCCACCTTGCTCATTTCTAGAAACATCATTTACCATCATTAACCAAGACTCATAAGTTGGCAAAGCCTCCTCAGTAATAGTATCTCCAATTAAAACAGCCATCAAATCGTAAGAAAGCTCTTTGGTACTTCCTTGCAAATCTCTAACTTCATCAAAAAAAGTTTCTTTACTAGCATCTGGCAAAAAATCTGCTGGCTGCCACATCTCTTCAACTGGCTTTAAATAATCAGCCATTTCATTAACCATAAATGGTTCTAAATAACTCATTACTTCTTTTCGGGATCCTACAGGTATTTCTATCATAAAAAATTTTAAAGTACAAATATAAGCATATACCTAAACAATAACGATAAATAGACTCATAATATGGTTTTATTAATCAACTTTCATTAACAATAATAAACGTTTAATCTAATATTTAAGTTTGTTTATTTGGTAAATAAATAAGCCCAATACAATAATAAAAATTGGAATGGCAACCTTAAAAGAGATAAATAAAACATCACTCCTAATAAATGATATTGGTCTATACTCATTTGTATGTTTGCAGGAAATACTGCTACTAATAAACCTATTATTAACCACGCACCTACCTTTCTTGTTTTATAATAGGATAATAAAAATCCAGAAATAATTTCCACAAAGCCACTTAAATAAATTAGCGCTAACGGATAAGGTAAATATGGGGGCATAATCTTCATATAAAAATGCGGCATCACGAAGTGATTAATGCCAGCTATTATATATATTATGCCCATTAAAATGGCAAAGTGTTGCTTTTTCAATTTTTAATAATTTTAATTCATAAATAAAGATATATTGGGCGTTTATACAGGCTTTACACTTTATCTTTTTTTGCAATTTGCGTAAGGGAATGGGCAAAAAAAGGATGTCGTTTCAATCCTTAACGCAAAAATTGTTTAAATCATGATTTATTCGGTTTTAAGAATAAAAAGGATTTTCTTATTTATGGGATATGAAACTATTCACCCTTAGTACCATTATACTTTACTTTGTGCCCTTGTGTTCAAAATTCCTTTCAAAATCTTTTTAACCAAACCAGGCCCTTCATAAACAAAACCTGTATAAATTTGGATTAAACTTGCACCGGCATCCATTTTTTCTTGGGCGTCTTTTGCAGAATGAATTCCTCCTACCCCAATAATTGGAAAAGAATGATTTGATTTTTCTGATAAATATCTAATTATTTCTGTAGAACGTTTTGCTAAAGGTTTTCCACTCAAACCTCCCATTTCTTTTTTTTCTTCCGATAGTAAATTCTCACGAGAAATAGTAGTATTTGTTGCAATAACTCCCGCTATTTTAGTTTCTTGTACAATTTCAACAATATCATCTAATTGGGAATCTATTAAATCTGGAGCAATTTTCAATAAGATTGGGCGAGCAATATTGTTTTTTAGATTTCGCTTTTGCAAAGTATTAAGAATATTCATTAAAGGTTCTTTTTCTTGCAAATCTCTTAAGCCTGGTGTGTTTGGCGAACTCACATTTACCACAAAATAATCCACTACATCAAATAAAGCATCAAAACATTTAATATAATCTTTTACAGCATCTTGGTTTGGCGTATTTTTATTCTTTCCAATATTGCCGCCAATTATCAATCCATCCCGTTTAACGGTTTTTAATTTTCTTGCTAAAACTTCAACACCTTTATTGTTAAAACCCATCCTGTTAATCAGGGCTTCATCGGCCTTAAGCCTAAACATTCTTGGCTTTTCGTTTCCTGGTTGTGGTAAGGGTGTAACTGTTCCAACCTCAATAAATCCGAAACCGAAATTGGCAAACTCTTCTATAAATTCTCCATTTTTATCAAACCCGGCAGCTAAACCTACAGGATTTTTAAATTCTAAACCAAATACAGTTTTCCTTAATGATGGGTGTTCAAAACTATAAATGGACTGCATCAACCTAGGAAATCCCCAAACTTTCTGCATCAATTTTAAGGCATCGGTTACCGTATAATGTATACTTTCAGGATTAAATTTAAAGAGAATTGCTTTGATAAGTTTGTACATTTAACAAAGATATAATTTAAGCTTTTGGTATAAAGAAATTATGTTTTAAATCCAAAATGTATTAATTAAGACCCTATTAAAATATAGTTTAAATTGATATTAATCTTTACTAAAATTGTTTTATAGTAAGATTAATTAAAAAAGAAGAGTTCAAGATATACAAGAACCCTTCTGTAAATAAGTTCTAAGCAAAAAATGGCTTTACAATATCAAGAACTTCATTTTTTGATAATGCTTCATCAAAAGCTGAGGTACCAGAATTGCCTACGTCAAATCCGTTAATACCATCAATATCAAATAAAACTTGTGTATGGTCATCTTCTCCTTTATAGATAGCTTCAAAAGGAGTTCCTACAGTGTCATCTACTCCAACTATCCAAGGTTTTATAGTGGTACTAAAACCTGCAATTCGTCTGGCAAATCTAATATGAGCAGCATGCCTTGCTTCAACGGAATGTATTTGCAAAGCAGATTCTAGGATTATATCCGAAGATTTAATATTTACAGCTTGACCTTTATAAGCCCTTACTCCTGTATCTTCAAACCCTTGGGCTACCATTAAAAATGTTTTATAATTGCTAAAAACATCTGGAAAAGTTCCTTTTGCGGTAAAATCATATTTTGCTTCTGCAACTGGTGTACCTCCAACAGTTTTAATTGTATCAGTTAGAAATTTTACATGTTGCATTTCATGATCTCTGATTGCTTTAATATTATCTTTAACTGGGATTAAACCATTTTTACTCAAAGCGGTTTCATAAAATCTGTATTCTAGATGTTCTAGCGCTAAAGCAAAATTTAAAACTTCTATAATATTATCTGGAACCTCTTGTGCATAGGCTTTATTAAAAAGACCGCCTAAAGCAAAAGGCAAAGAGGCTAATGTAAATTTAGAACCTTGTTTAACAAAATTCTTTATCACGTTTCTTCGTGGGCTTATTCTATCTTCAAAATCTGTATCAACTGTTGATACTTCATCAATTATATTAAAAATGTTCATTTTATTTAAGTTTATAGTTTGGGAAATCTGAAACGTCTAATTTAGTTTTAAAGAACTTGGCTGTTAGGCTTACCACTTCTTGGGGATTGCGAGATTGGTCTAACCCGTTTTTATCCACAACATCATTTGAGGCAAAGCTTCCATAATTCAATAAATCTCTAATTGTAGCTGCATGTCTAGCTTCTACGGAAACAATTTTACCAGCATGCGATAAAAACGGACTCAATTTTAACAAAGGCCCGGCTCCATTATAAGCGGAAACTCCCGTATCCTCAAATACTTTTGCGGCATTGAGTACGCTTGCTCTGTTATTAAAGTTGATAGAAGAAAAATCAAAATCATATTTTAAATCTTCTATTTTATTTAAGAATAAAACTTTTTTAAACCATTCCCTGTGTGCAATTTCATCGTTCTTAATATCGGTCAAAAATTCCTTTTCTAAGGCCGAAACGCCTGGATAAAAATTAGCCGTAACCTTTTCGTAAAATGCAGCCTCTAGCTGTTCTAAAGCATAAGCATAATTTAAAACAGCAAAATCACCTTTTCCAAGTTTTAAGGTGTTATTATCATTTTTCTTGATTTTACATCCAGATACTACTAATGCAGCACCTGCAGCCCCCATACCCGCATACTTTAAAAAAGAGCGTCGATGAATATATTGACTGTTTCGTTGATTTTCCAAATCATTTTTTCGGAGATTTAAATTGATTGAGTTCATAATATAGATTGTTTTTATTTTTACGTAACAAATACATAGCCATAGATTTAATTAAAAAAAAAGAGTTTTAACTCTTCTGAAAAGTCTTTTATTATATTTTAAATTAAAATAGTTAGGTAAGGTTTTTGTTTAAATAAGTAAACATAAAAATCATAATGAAAAGTCCACTTATAAAAACAATTGTATTAGGAATAAGTGCTGGAATGCGAACCATGGCACCATTAGCTATAGTAAGTACTAAGTTCCATAAGCATAAACAAATCAATCTTACAAATTCAAAACTAGGCTTTATGCAAACTGGTTTTGTTGCTACTTTATTAGACATGGCCGCCTTAGGTGAATTAGCTGGTGACAAAAGTAACAATGCGCCTGATAGAACAGAAGCTATAGGAGTTATAGGACGAGCGCTTTCTGGAGCTTTGGTTGGTGCAACTATTTATAAAGCCTCATTTCGTCATCCTTTAAATGGAGCTGTAATTGGAGCAATCGCTGCAGTGGCTTCTACTTATATATTTTTTAATCTAAGAAAAAAATTAGCTAAAAAAACAGGTAATGATAAAATTTTAGGAATGGCAGAAGATGCATTAGCATTTACAGCCACCACTGTTCTATAACAATTATAAACTAATTTAAATTTACAATTATGACATTTCAAGACAAAAAATCAATTGGAAAAGATTGGGAAAAAGTGAAAGAGAAAAGAGAAGAATTGAATGATGAAACCTTAGAAGAAGCTAACCATCCCAAATCAATTTATAAACAAATTGATGATGAGTTGCAGGAGAAGGATAAAAAAGAATTTCCTCCAAAATTAGATTAGTTAAAAATAACGATTAAAAACAAAAACCCACTTAACATAATTGTTAAGTGGGTTTTTGTTGAAATTTAAATTATTAACTAGTTAAATATATATCTAATACCTAGCTGAGCTTGCCATAAGCTATTTGTGTTAACTCTGTAGGTAGAAGTGTAAGGAATTTGATTACTATTATCTTGAAAAGGAAAAGAAAAAGTTGGCTTGCCAGTTGCAGCATCAACTCCTCTAAATGATAATGGTTGGCTTGTATAAGTTGATCTAAACAATCCCCAATTTCTACTTAATAAGTTTCCGAAATTGATAACATCAGCAGTTAAACGGATAGTGTTTCTCTTACCTTTTACATTAACCATAAAATCTTGTGTGAAATTAAGATTAAACTGATTAAAGTAAGGAGCTAATGCTGCGCCTCTTTCGGCAACTTGTCCTCTATGCTTAGATAAGTAAGGATCTTGATCAATAAAAGCATCTAATTGAGAATATATTTGGCTAATACTTCTTGGATCTGCAGTATTATCCTTAACTAAAATAATATCTGTTGGGATACCAGCAGTTATGCCTTTATTAGGAATATACATTAAGTCATTATTGAACTGCCCATCATTATTAATATCTGTAGATCCACTACCCGTTCTATAAGTATATGAAAAGTTAAATGATGGAGCAGACTCAAATGTTAAACCTATTGAAGTTGCGTAGTTTTTAACATACTCTTTACGGTATGATAAATAACTTATAATTCTGTTGGGTTGATAAAAATTAGCAAACCCTAATTCATCAGAATTTGGATCACCTGTAACCTGCCTGTCTCTCCAAATAGATTGTGCAATTGAACCTCCATCATTAACTGATTTAGCTTTACTATGAGTATAAGCAAAACTAGCAAAAAAGCCACTTGTAAATGTTTTTTGTACTTGTCCTGTGATGAAATATGAATATCCTTTATTAGTGTTTTTAAACAAAATCACATCAGATATATTTGGATTTGCTAAAGTAGCACCACCAGCTCCACTATAAATTCTGGTAGAAGAATATCTAATTCTATTGTCAGATCCAGCTAATGCAGTACCAGTTGCTGGTAAATTAATATTTTGAAACAAAACAGCATTAATATCTTTTGTATATGCTCCTTCTAATGTGGCAGTTATATCTCCAGGTAATTTCTGATCTACAGCAGCATTTATCCTGAAAATTTGTGGTAATTTAAAATCCTTATCAGTAATTGCGACGTTGTAACTTGTGTTAGGAGCTGCTCCTACAGGACGGAAAGCATTTACATCTGGACTAAATTTAAGTTGTGCTCTTCCCGCAGGATTAGTAGTAGTGTTAGCTTGAGTCAAATCAACAGATCCAAATTGAACGCCATTGTTTGAAGCTTGATTTGAAATCCACACGAAAGGAACCTGACCTGTAAATAATCCAGCTCCACCCCTTATTTGAGTCTTTCCTTCACCTTTAACATTATAATTAAAACCTACTCTAGGAGAAATTAAAACTTTGGCGTCTGGCAATTTAGAAACATCAATTGTTTTTCCATCTCTAAATGAAAGTTTAGCAAGATCTGAATTTGCTTGTAAATCATCTGGGTAACTACTATAATCTGCTCTTACTCCATAAGTTAATTTAAAATTTGGACTAATATTATATTTGTCCTGTGCATACAAGCTATATTGAGAAATTTGAATCTTAGCAAATGGAAAAGAACCGTCTGGTAAAGCAGAGTATCTTAATTGATAACGACTTGCGTTTGTTGCTCCGGTATTTGCAGAAGCATAAAAATCTGCAAGTGTGTTAAAGTTAAAATTACCATAATAAGTAGGTGCAAAACCATTTTTAAACTTATTAATTTGATTACTCGTACCTATAGTAATCTCATGTTTGCCTGCAAATACAGTAACATCATCAGAAAATTGGTAGGTATTTGTACCAAGTTCATTAAAAGCAGTAAATGGCTCATAACCGAAACTTGTAAAAGATGCTCCTAACCCATTACCAATATCAACCAAAGGAAAAATTGAACCACCTCTAGATTCTCTAAAATCTCTTAATGCTGTGTATCCAATAGTTGCTTTATTAGATACTTTATTAGAAATACGTGAATTTAATTCTATAATACCTATGTTAAAATTGTTATGAATTACATATTGAGTACTATTAAACGGCAAAGCGGTAAGATTTGGCCCTCTTGATCCACCTATCGCACCTGATGTACTTGGAACAGCATCTCTTTGAGATTTTAAATAAAAGTATTTAGCACTTAATGTATTTTTAGAATTTATGTTCCAATCTATTTTAGCAGTAACTTTATCA
This sequence comes from Sphingobacteriales bacterium, assembly GCA_038237895.1. Lineage (GTDB taxonomy): Bacteria > Bacteroidota > Bacteroidia > Sphingobacteriales > Sphingobacteriaceae > Pseudopedobacter. Next base: position 11,146 of record JBBRYE010000097.1, read on the forward strand.
CTTAAAGTAGTATTATTATATCCTTGAAAAGCACCTGGGTCATAACCATATTTAGTAATTAAAAATTGTTTTAAAGTTTCTAAATCTGTTGCTTGAGCTTGAGAAATACTTCCACCAGCGGTTTGACCAGGAGTTAAAGCTGTGAAATTTGTCCCTGGACTTCCTTGTCTTTCTTGTTCGCCAGAAGCGAAAAAGAATAATTTATTTTTTATAATTGGCCCACCAATACTCAATCCTCTTGTATTGTAAGTAAAATCTTGTCTAGTGTTTTCAAATGAACCTGCCTTATAACCAACTAAATCTGGATTTCTAAAGAAAAAATATCCAGTTCCTTTAAATTCGTTTGTTCCTGATTTTGTTACCGTGTTTACACCTGCTCCTGTAAAGAAACCTTGGCGAACATCGTAAGGAGCAATATCAACCTGAATTTGTTCAATTGCATCTAAAGATATAGGTTGAGAATTAGTTTGCCCTCCTAAAGTACCTGATAAACCAAAAGAGTTATTGAATAAAGCACCATCAACGGTAACGTTGTTGTAAGAACCGCTTCTTCCACCAAAAGAATTACCGTTAGCTGAAGGGGTCAATTTAGTGTAATCACTCAGTGAACGGCTAATTGAGGGAAGGCGTTCAATTTGTGTACGCGTTACTGTTTCCCTTGCCCCTGTTCTGGAGCTATTAAAAACTTTATCCTGAGAACTAGTTACTACAACCTCACTTAAGGCAACAGTATTATCCTGTAGTTTTGCTGAAAGAAAATATTCTTGTCCTAAGTTTAAAGTAATATCGTTTGCGATAAACTCTCTTGATCCAACAAAAGAAACTTTAACCATGTATGGACCACCAATTCTTAAGTTAGGAAGGTTAAATCTACCGTCTGCTCTAGTTTGAGTACTGTAGATAGTTCCTGAAGGTTGATGAGTAGCTACAACCGTTGCACCAGGAATAGATTCTCCTTTTGAATCTTTCACAACTCCGTTCATAGAAGCAGTTGTAACCCCTTGAGCAAATAATTTACCACCCCCAATCAGGAGCAAGGCAAACATTAAAATAATTTTAGATAATTTTCTTTTCATGTGTGTTAAGTGAAAAATGAATTTTGGTCAAAGGTAAATAGCAAATGTTATATATTATCAGATTCTATGTTAAATTAATGTTAAGAATTGCATGATTTTATTCACATTACACAAGTACATTGTGTAATACATTTCACTTGTTTGTAATTTGATAGCCTTATCTAATAATTTTATTAAATTCGCAGTTTTAAAGATAATCACATGAATTACGATTTAATAGTTATTGGTAGCGGCCCAGGCGGTTACGTTGCTGCGATTAGAGCTGCTCAATTAGGTTTAAAAACTGCTATTGTAGAAAAAGAATCTTTAGGTGGTATTTGTTTAAATTGGGGATGCATCCCAACTAAAGCATTATTAAAAAGTGCACAAGTTTTTGAGTACATACATCATGCTGCTGATTACGGAATTAATGTGGGAGAATCTTCTGCTGATTTTGGTGCTGTTATTAAAAGAAGTAGAGGTGTGGCAGACGGTATGAGCAAGGGAATCCAGTTTTTGATGAAGAAGAACAAAATCGATGTGATTATGGGTCATGGGAAAATCAAAAAAGGTGGAAAGATAGAAGTAAAATCTGCAGATGGCAGTATTAAAGATTACGAAGCTAAAAATACTATTTTAGCAACAGGCGGTCGTTCTAGAGAATTACCACACATCAAACAAGATGGAAAGAAAGTGATTGGCTATAGAGAAGCGATGACATTACCAAACCTTCCAAAATCTATGATTGTTATGGGTTCTGGAGCTATTGGAGTTGAATTTGCTTATTTTTATGCTACAATGGGGACAAAAGTTACTATTGTAGAATTTTTAGATAATATTGTACCTGTAGAAGATGAAGACGTTTCTAAACAATTAAACCGTTCTTTTAAGAAAATTGGTATAGATATTATGACAAAATCTTCCGTAGAAAGTATTGATGCTTCTGGAGATTTATGTAAAGTAACCGTTAAAACCGAGGCTGGAGAAAAGGTTTTAGAAGCAGAGATTGTTTTATCTGCTGTTGGATATACGCCCAACTTAGAAAATTTAGGTTTAGAAGAATTAGGAATTACAGTTGACAAAGGTAGAGTTGTGACTGACTCGTTTTATAAAACAAACGTTGATGGTGTTTATGCAATTGGCGATATTGTTGGCGGACAGGCATTAGCCCACGTAGCATCTGCAGAAGGAATTATTTGTGTAGAAAAAATGGCAGGTCATCATCCAGAACCTTTAAATTATAGAAATATCCCGGGTTGTACTTATTGCTCTCCAGAAATTGCTTCAGTTGGCATGACGGAAAAGAAAGCAAAAGAGGCAGGATACGAACTAAAGATTGGTAAATTCCCTTTTTCTGCATCTGGTAAAGCCAGTGCATCAGGAGCGAAAGATGGTTTTGTAAAACTAATTTTTGATGCTAAATACGGTGAATTATTAGGCGCACACATGATTGGAAATAATGTAACTGAAATGATAGCAGAATTAGTAGTTGCCCGTAAGTTGGAAACTACTGGTATGGAAATCATTAAATCTGTTCACCCACACCCAACCATGAGTGAGGCAATTATGGAAGCTGCCGCTGATGCTTATGGCGAAGTAATCCATTTGTAAAATTGAGTAGTGAGATTTGAGAAGTGAGTATTGAGATTTGAGAACTTTTGAGTTTTTGATATAAGAATTTAAAAACCGACAGATTTAAAAATCTGTCGGTTTTTTTTTACGTTAACGATAGAAACGGCAGCTTTTTTTGCCCTTACCATTATGCAAATAGCAAAAAAACTATAGTGTATAGCGTGTTAAAACGCCCATAAAATTTTTAAAAAGCATCAACTAAAGCTTCAATTTTATTCCACCATTTACTACAAAACCATCTAAAGGTGCGTAAATATCTCTAAAAGTTGGATTAGTAATTGTCCCGGTGTAAGTAGAATCAAATCTGGTTTGTCTAGTGTCGGTATAGTTTTCGAAATTGATAAATAAGGAAAATTTATTCCACATTTTTTCTGCTAAAAAACCTGTTAACCAATAAGATTTCCCAACAGCACCATCAGATAATTTTTGTTCAGAAAAATAATAAGCTTCTAAACCTAACTTCCATTTTTCTTCCACCTCATACATTAATACGTTATTTAATC
>JBBRYE010000098.1:0-14215 GCA_038237895.1 Sphingobacteriales bacterium
AAGGTACAATTAGGTGCTAGTTTAACTGAGGGAATGGGAGCTGGATCTATCCCAGAAGTGGGTAAAAACTCAGCAATAGAAAATATTGATGATGTTAAAGAAATGCTAGGATCAAATACCAGAATGCTATTTATAACAGCAGGAATGGGTGGTGGTACAGGTACTGGCGCAAGTCCAATTATCGCAAAAGCTGCAAAAGAATTAGATATCCTTACTGTTGCAATTATTACTACTCCATTTTCTTTTGAGGGCAAACGTAGAAAAATGCAAGCCGAAGAAGGTTTAGAAGAGTTAAAAAAATACGTCGATTCTTATCTTGTTATTTCTAATGATCGTTTGCGTGAGATTTTCGGAAACCTAACTCTAGGATCTGCATTTGGCCAAGCCGATGATATTTTGACAACTGCCGCCAAAGGTATTGCCGAAATTATCACGGTTCCTGGGTATATAAACGTCGATTTTAAAGATGTGCGTACCGTAATGAAAGATAGCGGTGTTGCCATTATGGGTAGTTTTGCTGCCGAGGGCGAAAACCGAGCTTTAAGAGCTGTTGAAGGCGCTTTAGCTTCACCTTTATTAAAGGATAATGAAATTGAAGGTGCTAGATATATTTTATTAAATATTAGCTCTGGCGATAAAGAAGTAACAATGGATGAGGTAAGTATCATTACTGATTTTATCCAAGAACAGGCTGGTTTATCTGCCGATTTAATTTGGGGTAACTGTACCGACCCAGAATTGGGTGATAATGTTTCTGTAACCATCATAGCTACAGGTTTCCAAACTCAAGAAGAAAGATTACAATCAAAACAAAGTGCACCCAAAAAGCAGTTCTTAACTAGTGATACGCCATTAATAAGACCAATAAATGAGTTCTCTAAAAAAGCAGAACCAGTTATAGAAATGGAAGAAACAGTTCCTTATGTTTTAGCTAAGGAGGAAGATAAGCTAAAGAAACAAGCCGATCTTTTTGCAGAAATTCCTTTTGTTTCTGCTAAACAACAAGTAGAAGAAAGATTGGAAGATGTTGTTAAACATCAACTTATTGAAGAAGAGAGAGAAGAGGAAGTGGTAGAAACTGATGATTTCGGTTTTAGCATGAAGTTTTCTGAATCAGAATTTGGACAAGCCTACGCTCAGGAAGAAGAAATTGAAGAAGAAGAGCCAGAAGTTATTGTTGCCAGCGTAGATGATAACAAAACTGATGAAACCATGGAAGAGCAATTGCGTAAATCAAAAGAACGTATTTTACGCCTTAAAGATTTAAGCATGAAATTGCGTTCTAGCTCTGGAGTACAAGAATTAGAAAATGAACCAGCTTATAAAAGAAGACAAATGCCGTTAAAAGAAGTTCCTCATTCTTCAGAATCTCATGTTTCTAGGTTTACTTTAAGTAACGAAGATGGACAAACTGAAATTAGACAGAACAATTCTTTTTTGCATGATAATGTAGATTAACAAACCCAAACCTTATACATTAAAAACCACCTTTTATGGGTGGTTTTTTTGTTTCAAATAAGTTAAAATCGTTTTAATTTGAAGATTTAATGTTTGGGCGTTTTGACACGCTTTCCGCTATATCTTTTTGTCTGCCAGCTGGCAGACAAAAAGGATGTCGCTTCAATCGTTAACGCAAAATAAAGGCAATCAATAATAAATACTTTTCAATTTAATGGAACAGATAATCACAAAGTAAAAATTGTGAAACATTAATGTTATCGATATTTGGTTAATCATTTAACTTTTAGATTTGCAACGATTTAAATTTTAAGTCTACCTATTTTCCAACATGCAAATTCAATCTAAAAAACATAAAGAAATTAAAAAGCAGCATCAAAATATTGCTACATTCTTAGCTTTTGCACTGCTTCCTTTATCAGGTTTTGCAACAGATGTTTATTTGCCGTCTTTGCCAAATATGGCTAATCAATTAAATGTTAGTGAGCTTCAGGTTCAACTTACATTAAGTTTTTTCTTAATCAGTTATGGTGTTTCACAGCTTTTTGTAGGTACGTTTTTAGATAGTTTTGGTCGTTTTAAAATCAGTTTTTATTCATTATTGATATTAGCAGCATCTTGTATTTTGGTGGCAAATACGCATAATATTTATCTTATCTATCTAATGAGAATAGTACACGGCATTACTGTAAGTGCTATTGTGGTTTCTAAAAGAGCCTATTTTGTAGATTTATTTACAGGAGAAAAATTAAAACACTATTTAAGCTTATTTACCATTATTTGGTCTACAGGGCCAATTGTGGCTCCTTTTATTGGCGGATATTTAGAAAAATCTTTTGGTTGGGAATCTAACTTTTATTTTTTGACCATTTTTGCTTTGGTATTTGCGCTGTTAGAATATCTTTTTAGCGGAGAAACTTTAAAAAATTTTCAAGAATTCCGCATTAAGAAAATTGCTAATATTTATAAAGAAATGATCATGACTGCCAGCTTTACCTTTGGTATTGTGATGTTAGGGATGGCATATAGTATGGTAATGGTTTTTAACATGACAGGTCCTTTTATCATCCAACATCATTTAAATCTATCTGTGGTTTATGCTGGTTATAGTTCTTTAATTTTAGGAATTGCCTGGATGATTGGTGGTTTTATTGGAAAAGCTACTATCAATAAACCCTTTATTAAAAGGCTTTCAGTTAATTTGATAGCTCAAATGGCATTTGTAATTATTATGATTTTAAGCTTAAATTTTATCAATAATATTTATAGTTTGATAGGATTTGCTTTTTTAATACATATTGCAGCAGGTTTTACTTTTAATAATTATTTTACTTATTGTTTAGCAATGTTTCCTAAAAATGCTGGTATTTCTGGCGGTTTAACCGGAGGATTAGCTTATGTTATGGTTTCTTTCTTAAGTTATTTCATCATAGAATTATTCCCGGCAAAAGATGAAACCAATTTAAGCTACAGCTATTTTCTGTTAATTTCTGCTTCTTTAATTATCATGTATTTCATCTATTTTATAAATAGAAAAAGAAAAGCAAACTTAGAATTGATTAACAATTAAATTCTTATTTAAGGTTTGACAAAACTTTCTCAAAAGCTTTTCTTGCACCTCCTCTAAAATAAACTTCCCCGCAATAAGAATAACTTAAGTTTTTAAAAATTTTAAGCATGGCAAGATTATCAAAATTAGTATCCGCTTTAACGCTGTAAATATTATTTTCCAAGGCAAAATCCTCAATCAAAGAAATCAATTTTTTTGCTAAACCTTTTCCTAAATGCTCTTCATCAATTGCAACTCTATGAAAAACAACAAAGTCATCGCTACTTAACCACTCGCCTTCAATATTTTTATATTCGGGTTCGTCATTTATGATGATGGCACAATAGCCTACAATTTGTTCATTTTCAATTAAAACAAAACCTTGTTCGTTTTCAATATCTTTTTTTACAATATCGAGGTTTGGATAACCATCTTGCCATTGCTCACTTCCATCTGCTTTTCTGCGCTGAATAGCTTGCTTTAAAATCTCCCAAATTTTAGTAGTGTGAGAAAGAGTGGCTTTTTTAAGTTCGATGCTCATTGATTTACTTTGGTGCCGCTTTTATACGAATTATGAATTAGTAAAATTAAAAATCCAAAACTCACAGCTCCTAATATTAAAGCATTATTAATTATTCCTTCTACAGAAAATGATAGCTTTATCAGAATGGTTGATATAATAAAGCCCGAATTTCTGATGATTTTATGAAAACTATCAGAATAAAAGAATGAAAATAATAACAATATTACATCTATAATAATCAGAAGGATAAAAAAATCCTCAAAAAATATATTGTTGATATTTTTGAAAGTAGTGATATTATTCCAATGGTCTTGTTCTGCAATTATAATCCAATTTATGAGCGAGTAAAAAGCAAGAAGTATAACTACTGGAATGAGTATGGTAGCAATGGTTTTTTTAAATTTAACGTATCTATTTATCCTCGCGGTATATTCAGGAGTTTCATCATTACCTTTTAATGCTTGTTTTTCTATTTTTTGATAAAACTGTTGGATGATGAAAAATAGGATTAAAGCAGTCACCAAATCGTAAGTAAATTGTAGATCATGGTCTAATCGAAACCAGTTAGAAGATAAATCCATATAACCAATATCTTTAAAAATCCTTCTAATTACAATCAAAGTAATAATCTCATATTGTTTTCCTATGTAACTAGAGATTGATCTTGGTAAATAAAACACCAACAAGAATACTTCATAAACTAAAATGAAGGAGAAGGGTGTATAAATTGCCGAAATTGGGCTTTTAGCAAATTTAGAAGTTAAATTAATAACATTTTCGCTAACTAGAAAAATGATGGATAAGTGCAATATGAAGCTTATAATAGCAATCCATATAAAAACTCTTTCTACTTTTTCCCTAAATTCTTCAGACAGAATGTTCTCAAATATTTTTTTCAAGGAAATTAATTTAAGTGATAACCTCCAATAAATGAGGTATTAATGTTAAACCCAATGTCTTGCTTATTGTTTTAAATATAAATACCATGATTAACTAATCTTTCTATATTTTCATTTCTGATAGACTAAATTCCTCAAAATCCGCTAGATTAATTTTACCGTAAATTTCATTATCGGTTTAAACAATAATTTAAATGGGTGGTTTATAATTTATAAATAGATAAATATGGAAAAATTAGCATTATTGGCAAGGTTAGAAGCCAAAGCAGGGAAAGAAGCAGAAGTAGAAGCCTTTTTAAAAAGCGCTTTATCAATAGTTAATGAGGAAGAAGAAACTGTGAGATGGTATGCTTTAAAATTTGGTCCATCAAGTTTTGGGATTTTTGATACTTTCGAAACAGAATCTGGAAGAGATGCACACCTAAATGGGAAAGTTGCAGCAGCTTTAATGGCTGGAGCAGAAGAATTACTTTCAGTAGCGCCAACCATTGAGAAAATCGAGTTTTTAGCAGTAAAGTAAGTTTAAAAAGAGATTAAATTAAATTGTCACATTGAGCGTAGTCGAAATGTTTTTTTACTCAAACTAAAAAGGCTTCGACTCCGCTCAGCCTGACAGAAATTAATAATTTATGTCGATTTCTTTTAACCTTTTAATTCATTTGCCTTTAATTCCTCTAGCGTTACATAAAGTAAAGCCTTTTCATGAGTAGCTTCTAAAATAACAGAGGGCGCAAAACCAGCATCTAAAGCTTCTTTCCATCTTAAAGCGCATAAGCACCACCTATCGCCAGCTTTTAAACCAGGGAAATTACTTTCAGGATATGGACTAATCAAATCATTTCCTAAAGCTAAAGTGAATTCTAAAAAAGCATCTGACACTACCGCAGCCACAACATGTTTACCAAAATCCTGAGGCCCTGTACAACAAAAACCATCTCTATAAAAACCTGTTAATGGGTCAGTTCCGGCGATTTGAAGAGGCGTTCCTAAAACATTTTTATCGGTTTGGTGAGTTTTGTTCATGATTGATTTTTTATAAATAGAGTTTAACTATTATGGTTACAACGCAATTATTTTATGAATGTTTAAAATAGATTTTAAGGATTTGCTCTTAGCATTTAATTTAAAATAACTATTGTCTGCAATCAATCAAAATTTTAAAAACAAATTAATATTTGCATGGTATAATTTTTGAAACTAATTAGTAATAAAATCTATTCTAAAAATAAGTTCAAATTTTAAATAATGATTGTTATCTCTCATCAAAAAGGTTGGAAAATTATTAATCAACGTTCTCACGGGTTGTTAGCGGCCATGTTGGCCTATCAATATGATATTGATTTACCAAATGATATTATGGTACCAACAATAATAGCCATTGCAGAACACGATGATGGTGTTGAAGAAACAACAGAAAGCAAAAACCTTACAGAAGCCGGCGCACCCCGACATTTTATCGTTAGCGATGGATCTAAAAAGACAGATTTAAAGCGGCAATTAAATGTGATGGAAATAGCTGCTTCAAAAAGTCAGTTAAATGCTTTGCTCATTTCTTTGCATATTGATTTTATATCTGAAGATAATGGCGACAAGAAATTAGAAGCCTTTTTAAAAGAGCAAGGAAAAATCAGAAAAAATATTCTTAAACATTTAGATATTGATCAAAATTATGCAGATCGTTTATATCGATTTGTAGAGTGGTGCGATGCATTTTCACTATTAATTTGCATGGATAAAATACAGCCTGAAGGCAGAAAAATGGAAATATCTAAAAGTCCGGATGGTGATATGAACCAAGTTTCTTACAAAGCAGAAAATGTAATTACAGTATCGCCTTGGGTATTTAAAAACGACACTTTCAAAGTGTTTTATGAATATAAAATTGTAGAGGAATTAAAGTTTAATTCCATTGAAGAGTTTGACAAAGCTTGTAAAGCCACAGAAGTACAAAGAGAAGAGTTTATTTTTTCTAAATAATTCTAGCTCTTGGTGATTAAGTCTAATTATTAACTTTTAACGTTAGATAAATCAAATATCAAAACTCAATATTCTTTGCAATTTGAGTGATTAATCATTTCAATTTTTATAACCCATAGATAATCCCGTATCTCCAGTAACTTTTAAATCTACGGAAGCGGTTTCAGATGATTTATTATTAATTATAAGGGCGGTGTTACTTTCAACTTTTAAATTAATAATCCCATTAGGTTTTACAATTTGGGTAGAATGCTTCCCTCCGTTTATTGGAGCTTGATAAATTTCCAAATCGTTAGTGGAGACATTTTTAAGTTTAACATTAAAACTTCCATGCTCATTATTCCCCAAAATAAAACTGTCGTTTGGTTTAATAACGGTGTTAGATGTTAGCGATCCAAAAATGCCACATGAAGTGATCATAAACATTAAGGCTAAAGAAAAAAGAGTTGTTTTCATCATTTTAAAATTTTGTGATTAATAATAATTTAAAATTGTGTTTTTAAATATTTCCTGTCGCTTCAAATTATAATTTGAGGCCTAATAAGTACATTTTTTAAAATTGTGATTAGTGCAAAGAGTATATTTTTGTTCATTAGACAACCTTTTTTTTTTAAAAAAATCCTTTATCTATTTTAAGTATTTTTTATATTAAGTATTTGCTTATCCTGAATTTTACCTAAAAATACAACCATACAAACAGCACCAATCATGGCGTAAAGCATGTCTGATTGAGTATCCCAAACATAACCTTGTGTTCCTAAAAAAGATTCTGCAGATTCTCCAGAAGCAATGGCAACAAACCATTCTAAAAACTCATATAAAACGCTAATGGTAACACAAGTACAAACGGTTAAAAAAGATAGCCAAGCTCCTTTTCTAACAACTTGTTTTCTGATGTATAATTCCCTGGCAATCATAGCTGGGACAAATCCTTGTATAAAATGCCCAACTTTATCATAATTATTTCTAGATTGATGAAATGCTTCTTTAATCCACTCAAACAAAGGAACTTTTGCATAAGTATAATGCCCCCCAATAAATAAAATGTAGCAATGGATTAATATGAAAATATAGGTTATATAGGAGAATTTGAAGCTTTTGAAGGTAAAAAGCAGAACGAAAAATCCAATAATAGCTGGAAAAACTTCTAATAACCAAGTGAAATAATCATGTGGGTTAATTGCTGAAACTGTTAGGCCAATAAAGAATATAAGGATTAATAAGTAGTATTTTTTCATTAGGATTATTTAAAAAAATATATATCTAACTGCTTAATAACTATTGAGTTAAAATTTTATTTGATACGGAAAGATACGCAAATATCCGATAATGATACGATAGAATTTTTATGTTTAATTAAAGTTTTTTATGTTTAAAAGGTTTTAATTACTATTAAAATAAAGTAATTAATTTCTCTGTTTCTTCAACTTTACTTTGCTTGTTTGCTGTAGCCATTGAACCTGCTCTCTGGCTTTCTCTAAGGTAACTGGCAATTGCTTGGATAGGTTCTCCAAAGCTAACTGTGCTCTTTCCTCGAAGGATATTTTGTAGTTCATTACGAATATTTTTGGAAGACATGTAATTTAATGTTTTCAAATATATAATTTCTTTTTCGTAACTATTTTATGCTATCGATCACAAAATCAGCGTAAATTTTTCTTGTGAAAACAATCATTTCTCAATTAAGTGTTCCGAAGGGTCACTTAAATTCTTTAAGAAAACCGAGGACTTTGTCCGGCTAATTTCAATACAAAATCTAATTGATAAAATTCAAATTTCAAATCCGGACACAGTCCTAGTTTTAATGAATGATTTAAGTCGGCTAATTCACAAGGCTTAGGCTACAGACTTAAACCAGATTGGGAGATACTGTTGGTTTAATATCTATACTTTTCAATCGCTCGCAATTCGAAACTATCATCATATAATTCTAATAGATTTTGATAATAGAATTCAATTTCCTGTCGAGCCCAATTTTTATATTCTAAAATAATTTCTTTTTCTTCATCTTTAATAGAAGAGATTAAATTTTCTAGTAAAAAAGATAACTTCCAATTTAAATTTTCGATATTTAAATTTAACTCATCCACTTCTCTAATTAATTCACTCCATTTATAATGATATTTACTATCACGCAAAATAAATTCTTGATATTTTTTTATGTCTATAATTTCAGCAAGTTTAGTTGAATAGTCCATTAAATTATCTAAAGATTTATTTGAACAAAGTTCTAGATTACAAGATTTATTATCAATATGCCCGAGTATTACCGCTATCTCAATAATTTTAAGTTTTTCTCTTTTTCGTTCCATTTTTTCGATTATGATTTTACAAATTTTATCATAATAATTATTTAAACAAATTTGATTTCTTAACAATTAATTAAAAATCAATTAGTTATCATTATTATAATAATGATTTATATTTAAAAACTATTGAAATGGAAGTGGTTAGGGTATTTTGAAATTTCAGATAAATGTTAGTATTATCTCAATAGCTGAGATTTTATTGGAACGCATTTATTAATCATCGGCTTTAAGCTGAAAAAAATTCTATTTAATATTTGGTAGGTATTTTGAAACTACCCGACTTAATCTTTATTAGATAGTATGGAAACTCCAATATATTGCTTAACCCGAAGAGACGGTTCGTTTATTTTCCAGACACTTGGTTCATGTCCGGAATGAAAAAGCATCTAATTATTCTTCCGCTTTAAAAATCCTTTTGAAATGTATCCAATATGTCCGTCTACATAAACCTTACAAAAAATGTCCTTTGAAATTTCGATAACGTATATTCGAGAATCGTTTGGAATGGAATAAACTTTAATTGCACTTGGGTTAGGATTATTCCTAATAATACCTCCCGTTATATTTTTGTCATAAGTAGTTTCAAATAAATAAGGCACACCATTTATCTCAGGGTTGTTATGGACTTTTGAATCATCAATTGTAAGTGTGTTATTAGAATAGTCGAACTCCACCTTTCCTAACCTGCTTAAAGCAGATTGACCAAGTAAAAGCGGGGCATTAAGATTATGAACAATGCTAGCTTCAACGTTATTTAACTCGATAGAGCCGATTGTAATTTTCCTAAAAACTATTCTAGTTCCTTCTTTTATTTCTCCGTCTGCAATTCTATAATTTTCCGACCCTAATATGTCAGTTACTGATAGATAATCGTTTTTTAACATAAACATAGCTTCTGACAAGGAAATGGAAACATCACTTGCTCCGGTATCGAAAATAAACTTTAATCCTAAACCATTTATTGAGCAAGGCATCATAAATATTCCATTCTTTTTTTCCATTGAAATAATAGTTTGACCACTTACTAAAAAGGAAAGTGAAATAAATAAAACGGTGGTTAAAATTTTTCTCATAGCTTTTTTAATCATAAATGTAATAATAAAACAATCAATTGGTGCATTGTTTTCAATTACTAACGGCCTGTCCGGAGAGTTAAGCATAGCGTCTCTTGGGATTAACAAATGAAAAAGAGTCTCTGACTCTAAATAAATCATTGCATAAAAAAAGCCCTCCAATTACGGAAGGCTTAGTTTTATTTCTGGGTTAGGGATAGTAGCGGTAGCTTTTTTGGTTTTTCTCCAAAAAACTTTAGCGGATAGCCTGGCCGCATTTCTGCGGAACCCCAAAATTATTCTATCCAATCAAACCCTTACCAGCCAAATACTCCGCAATTTGTACAGCATTAGTCGCAGCACCTTTACGTAAATTATCGGCAACGCACCACATGTTTAAAGTTTTGTCTTGTGATTCGTCTCTACGGATACGACCAACAAAAACTTCGTCTTTTTCGTGTGCATCCATTGGCATTGGGTATTTTGCATTTGCAGGATCATCAACCACAATTACACCACTAGTTGCAGCTAAAAGCTCCCGAACTTTAGTTAAATCGAAATCGTTTTCGAACTCAATGTTTAATGCTTCGGAGTGGCCACCCATTACGGGGATACGAACCGTTGTAGCAGTAACTCTAATGCTGTCATCGCCCATAATTTTCTTGGTCTCCAAAATCATTTTCATTTCCTCTTTGGTATAACCGTTATCCTGGAAAACATCAATCTGAGGGATTACGTTTAAATCGATAGGATAAGCATAAGCCATTGGGCCATCCATAATTCCCTTACGTTCATTCATTAACTGGTCAACAGCTTTAACGCCTGTACCCGTAACAGATTGGTAGGTAGAAACTACTACTCTTTTGATTTTATACTCGTCGTGAAGTGGTTTTAAAGCCACTACCATTTGTATGGTACTGCAATTTGGGTTGGCTATAATTTTATCATTTGCAGTTAAAACATCTGCATTAACTTCTGGTACAACCAATTTTTTTGTTGGGTCCATTCTCCAGGCAGAAGAGTTATCAATAACAGTGGTGCCAACGGCTGCAAATTTTGGGGCTTGCTCTTTAGAAGTGTCTCCACCTGCAGAAAACAAAGCCACATCAGGTTTCATAGCAATAGCTTCATCAACAGTTACCACCTTGTACTTCTTTCCCTTAAAATCAATTTCTTTGCCTTTGCTTTTTGCTGAAGCAACCGGAATTAATTCTGTAACTGGGAAATTGCGCTCTGCTAAAACTTTTAACATTACCGTACCAACAAGGCCGGTTGCGCCTACAACTGCAACTTTCATGATTTGATTTTATTTAAATAATTAATTATTAATATCTTGTGTTTGTTTAACGGCGCAAATATGGGAAAGTTTTTACTAGTTTTAATTCTGTTTTCTTCAAATGTTGCATTTTCGCAACTTAACGACAACTTTACTGATGGAGATTTTACACAAAACCCTGCTTGGCAAGCAGATGTAGCTACAAATTTTACAGTCGTAAATGGGCAGTTGCGTTCTAATTCTACTACGTTAAACTCCAATTTTTATATCTCAACCCCAAATACAAAAGCTTTAAACTGCACTTGGGAGTTTGATGTGAATTTACAATTTGCAACTTCTGGGGCTAACTATGTTGATGTTTACTTGATAAGTAATACTGCCGATTTAAAAAGCACCAACATTAATGGCTACTTCTTAAGGATGGGAAACACAGACGATGAGGTTGCATTATATAAAAGGAGCGGGACAATTGTTACCAGTACAAAAATCATTGATGGGAAAAATGGGTCGGTTGGCAGTTCTGCAAATAATCCTTTTAAATTTAAAATCACCAGGGAAAGCAATGGAAACTACACTTTAGAAAGAGACAGCACCGGTACTGGAAGTTCTTTTGTGACGGAAGGTTCTGTAATTGATAATAGTTTTACAACCACTACTTCTTTTGGTTTTTTAGTTCAACAATCTACAGCCTCTTTTCAGCAAAAACATTTTTTTGATAACATCATTATTCAGGATATTGTAGTGGATACTGCTCCGCCGGTTTTAAATTCGGCAACTACTATCAACGGAACCAATATCGTTCTCAATTTTAACGAAGCAGTTAATGCAAATGATGCTGCTATTATTACTCATTATAATATTACTCCCGGAAATATACAACCAACAAGTGCTACGGTTAATGGCAGTATAGTCACTTTAAATTTAGCCAATCAGTTGGCAACCGGTAATTATACGGTTGCGGTGAGTACAGTAAAAGATTTAAAAGGGAACGTTGCTACGCCACAAAACAAAGGTTTTTTTTACAGAAAACCTTATATCGCAAAATTAAATGACATTGTTATCAATGAAATTTTTGCAGATCCAAGTCCGCAGATAGATTTGCCTTCTGTAGAGTTTGTAGAACTTTGGAACCGCAGTGCTGAGGATATTGGTTTGGCAGGTTTTAAATATAGCGACCCAACCAGTATTGCCACTTTTGGTAATGACAGTATCAAAGCTAATTCTTACATCATTTTATGTGCAAAGACCGATACGCTAGAGTTTAAGAAATTCGGAAAAGTGATTGGACTTTCGCCTTGGCCAAGTTTAAATAATAGTGGCGACCAGATTAAATTAATCAATCAAAATGGCGACTTAATTTCCCAAGTCAACTACTCTGATGCTTGGTATAAAGATGTTGTAAAGAAAAACGGCGGTTGGACACTAGAGTTGATAGACCCACTTTCAACTTGTAAACCTTCTCAAAATTATTCGGCAAGTATAGATATTAGCGGTGGGACGCCAGGAAAACAGAATTCTATTTATTTAAGCAATAAAACTACGGCTCCTTTACAATTAATAAGTGCGTTTTTAAAAGATGCACAAACCATTACCTTAACTTTTAATAGAGGTTTAGATAGTTTGCAAGCCACTTTGCCTTCCCATTATTCCATTAATAATGGATCGGGAATTCCACAAAGCGCATTGCCAACTGGTCCGTCTTTTTCTAGCATAGATTTAAAATATAATCAGGCTTTAAGCCGAAATCAAACCTATACAATTACGGTTAACGGCGTGACGGATTGTGGTACAAGCGCCATCAATAACCAAACATTAAGTTTTGTTTATCCAGCTTTAATTGCCAAGGGCGATGTTTTGATCAATGAACTTTTATACAACCCAAAAAGTGGGGGAGTAGATTTTGTAGAAGTTTATAATTTGTCTGATAAGATTTTAGATTTTAAGGATTTAAAAATCGCCACAAAAGATGCTATTAAAGATTCTGTAGTGAGTATTAGGGCAGTAAGTGCAAATACTTTACTTTTTCAGCCTAAAACTTATTGGGTAATTACCACTAATCCTGATACTGTTAAAGCGCAGTACAATACAAAAAACAATAATTTCATTAAACTGAGTAGTCTGCCCTCTTTTTCGGATGATAAAGGGACTGCACTTTTGTTGAATAGAGATAGCTCAAAATTAGATCAGTTAGATTATAATAAAAATATGCAATTTGCTTTGTTAAAAGATTTAAACGGCGTTTCATTAGAAAGAAGCAGCTTTACCCAACCTACAAATGCAATTGGGAATTTTAGGTCGGCCGCTGCTTCCGCGGGTTACGCCACTCCAGGCTATAAAAATTCTCAGTTTCTAGAAGATGTAAATCCAGTAGAAGAAATTTCATTTGTCTCCAAAACTTTTTCTCCTGATAATGATGGTTACGAGGATGTGCTTCAAATCCTCTATCAATTTTCGCAACCTAATTATGCAGCAAATGTTACTATTTATAATGATCAAGGTGCATTGGTGCGTAAACTGATACAAAACCAAACTTTAGCAACATCCGGTCAATGGATTTGGGATGGCTTAGACCAAACAAACCAAAAAGCAAAAACAGGGATTTACATTATTTATACTGAGCTTTTTGATTTGAATGGTAACGTAAAAAAGTATAAAAAAACTGCGGTTTTAGCAGGTAAAGTTAATTAGTATGGAAGGTAGAGAGATTTTTATTATTGCTGGTATAATAGTTAACTTAATTTTGATGTTTTTTGCTTTTAAGCTGATAAATAAATTAAGCAGCGAAGGAAAAATAAGTAAAGGCAAAAAAAAATACTTGATGATTATTTCTTTAGTAATCCCAATTATTGGTTGGATGCGAGTGAATTATGAATCTAAAAAGTTCTAATTTTTTATAATTAATATTCATGCATTCTTAATATTAAAAAATCGAAGGCGGGTTTTTTATCATAATTTTTTTTGAAGAACAAAAAAGCTTATTCTAATGCTTGCGCAGATTTCCATATAACAGGACTGATTTTATAACTTACCAACAAAACGTTCTGTAAGCTTCCCTGAAATTCAGACCAATAAAAAGTAGAATTTCTCTTCAAATATCCTACAAAAAATCAGCAGGAGATTTAAAGTTTAATGCTTGATGAGGCCTGTGATAATTGTAGTCCATCATCCATTC
>JBBRYE010000099.1:0-14109 GCA_038237895.1 Sphingobacteriales bacterium
ATAGAGAATATCGTTTGCGATATGCAATCACTAATGTTAAATTTGTGCATCAATTTAAAATTATGTCAGAAGAATTAGAACACGTACAATGCCTAATTATAGGTTCAGGGCCAGCAGGTTATACTGCTGCAATATACGCTGCAAGGGCAGATTTGAAACCATTAATGATTACCGGTATGCAAATGGGCGGTCAGTTAACCCAAACTACTGATGTTGAGAATTTTCCTGGTTATCCAGGCGGAATAATGGGGCCAGAAATGATGGAAGATTTTCGTAAACAAGCAGAACGTTTTGGAACCGACATTAGGTTTGGATATGTTTCTGGGGTAGATTTTTCTGGTCCGGTACACAAAGTAATTGTAGATGAAAACACAACTATTTTAGCTGATACCGTTATTGTTTCTACAGGAGCAACAGCAAAATGGTTAGGATTACCATCAGAAGAAAAATATAATGGTTTTGGAGTTTCTGCCTGTGCAGTTTGTGATGGGTTTTTCTTTAAAAACCAAGATGTAGTAATTGTTGGGGCTGGAGACACTGCGGCAGAAGAAGCTACTTATTTAGCAAAACTCTGTAATAAAGTTACTATGCTAGTAAGGAGAGACGAGTTTAGAGCATCTAAAGCAATGGTAAACCGAGTTTTAAAAACTAAGAATATTGAGATTCTATATAATTCTGAAACTAAAGAAATTTTAGGCGATGGAAAAGGAGTAACTGGGGTTAGAGTTTTAAATAATCAAACTCATGAAGAAACAGATATTCCGGCAACTGGGTTTTTTGTAGCCATTGGTCATAAACCAAATACTGATATTTTTAAAGATTGGTTAAAAATGGATGATGTTGGTTATATTATCACTCATCCAGATACCACCGCAACAGATATTGAAGGAGTTTTTGTTTGTGGCGATGCACAGGATAAAATATATCGTCAAGCGGTTACTGCTGCTGGAACTGGATGTATGGCAGCTTTAGAAGCTGAACGATATTTAGCGGCTAAAGAAGATATAGAAGCATAAAATTTATAGCCCAAAGCTTTAGCTTTTAGCATTGGGCTATAAAATTTTAATTTAATTGATCTAATTCTGCCTTCACAAAAGCCATCAGTTCCTTTATATAATCCCCACTAAAATTAAATTCTATTCCTGCAGTTTCATAAATAGTCTTCATGTCTTTAGTGTAACCTAATTTTAGGGCTTCCATATATTTAGATAAACCTTTTTCTGGATTTTCCTTATAGTTTTTCCAAACGGCAATAGCGCCTAATTGGGCAATGGCATATTCTATATAATAAAACGGAACTTCAAAAATATGTAATTGCTTTTGCCAAAGATTTTCTAGAGCTTCCTGATGTTGGCTCCAGTCTACAAAGTTTGCTCCAAAACGATTGAAAATGTTTGTCCAAGCTTTTGTTCTTTCTTCTACTGTATGTGTTGGGTTGGTATAAATCCAATGTTGAAAAAAATCAATTACAGCTACCCATGGTAAGGTCTTTAAAACGTCTTTTAATTGATAACGTTTTGCTCTTTTTAATTCTTCGTCATCTTCAAAAAACTCGTCCCAATGATCCATAGAAATTAATTCCATGCTCATAGAAGCCAATTCAGCAACCTCAGAAGGGCAGTGCTTAAAATCATTTAATTCTAAATCGGCAGTTAAAAAAGTATGAACTGCATGTCCACCTTCGTGAACCATTGTAGTTAAATCTCTAAAAGAATTTGCAGAATTCATAAAAATGAAAGGAGCGCCAGTTTCTGATAACGGATAATTGTAACCTCCAGGAGCTTTACCTTTACGACTTTCTACATCAAATAAACCGTTGGCTTTCATTATTTCTAATCGAGAGCCTAAATATTTATTCAATTTATTGAAACAATGAGTTGCTTTCTCTATCAGTTCTTCACCATTATTAAAAGGAACTAGAGCTGCTTTTCCCGAAGTATCCACTTCGGTATCCCAAGGTTTTAAAGTGTCTAATTTTAAAAGAGCTTTTCTTTCTTCTGCTTGAGCTGATAATATTGGAACAACTTCTTTTTCGATTGCATTATGAAAATCAAAACAATCTTGAGGCGTATAGTCAAATCGGCCTAAAGCCTGAAACATATAATCTCTAAAATTATTAAATCCAGCATTTAAAGCAACTTGGTGACGTAAGTCTTTTAACTTATTAAATAAGCCATCTAATTTATCTTTGTCTTCTAATCTTCTTGTGGTAATACTTTCCCAAGCTTCTTTACGAGTTTCTCTGTTTAAATCTTTTAAAAAATTTGCTGCTTGTTCTAAAGTGTATTCTTGTCCATTAAGTGTTACCGACATTGCACCCGTAATACTTTGATACTTTTGTTGCTCAACTTGTAATTCAGTTTGTAAAGGAATATTCTTTTCTCTAAAAAGTTCTAATGCTTTTCTTATCCCACGTAAATAAACAAAGTATTTATCTTGATCTAGTTCTTTTACAAAAGGAGAATTGTTCAATTTTTTGTTCAATTCGTTTCCTATCGGAGCAATTTTAGGTTCAATTTCAGTTGCAAAATATTGGAAAGATTTTACCAAATCTTCGTTTTCAGTATCGCAACTCATTTTGATATATCGCCATGCAAAGTCCTCTTCTAAAGCGGCCTCAACCTCACTTTTATCTCTAAGCCATTTTTCTAATTCATTTACAGAATTAATTTCTCGGTTTAAAAGTTCGTTAAAAATTGGTTCAAGAGCAACCCAATCCATATTTAATTCTTGAGGAAGATAATTCCTTATCGCTTTTTCTAAAATCATAAGTGATGTCTGTAATAAATATCAAATAAAAAACATAGGGCAAATGCTACCGAAGCAATGCCATTAGTGGTCATAAAAGCAAAATTTACTTTGCTTAAATCATTTGGTTTTACTAATTGATGCTGATAAACCAACATCCCAATAAAAATAGCCAAACCTAAATAATAAGGCCAAGTTAAAGGAGTAAAAAATAAAGGAGCAATTACAAAAAGTGCTGCAAAAACATGTAAGATATTACTCGCTATTAAAGCCCTTTCTTTTCCTAAATAAGAGGGGATAGAATGCAAGTTTTGTGTTCTATCAAAATCTTCATCTTGTAAGGCATAGATAATATCGAAACCGCTAACCCAACATAAAACAGCCAGTGAAAATAAAACAGGTAAAAGTGCAAATTCACCAGTTACAACCAAATACGCACCAATAGGAGCGAGGGATAATCCTAAACCTAAAACTAAATGACAAAGTGCAGTAAATCTTTTGGTAGCGCTATAACCTAAAACAACTAATAATGCTATTGGAGATAGAAAAAAACAAAGTAGATTTATAAAATAAGTTACAGTTATAAAAAGCAAACAGTTAATGATTGTAAATATTAAGGCATTATTTGCGGAAATTTTACCTGACGGAATATCACGTAATTTTGTGCGTGGGTTTTTAGCATCAATTTCCCGATCTAAATAACGATTAAAAGACATTGCAGCATTTCTTGCAGTAACCATACAGATAATCATTAAGACTAATTTTAGCCAAGAAAATTCATAATTGGTAGTGTTTATTGCTAAAAAAAAACCAATAAATGCAAAAGGCATTGCAAATATGGTATGGGAAAAGGTTACTAATGAAAGGTATTTTTTCATCAAAAAATTGTGTTTTAACTAACGGATGAATTTTGTCTGTCTTCAAATTCTGGAATAACAAAATTTCCATTTATCTCTTGTATCAAAGCTAAAACATCATCTTTACCCAATTGGTTTTCGGCAGATGTTAAAATCATTTGTGGTACTTCTTCAAAAAAGTTTGCAAGCTCACTTTTGAAGGCTGCCATATTCTGTTGTGATTTTACGCTCCCTTGTTTATCTGCTTTTGTAAATAAAAGGTAGAAAGGAATTCCTTTTTCTCCTAATGAACAGCAAAACTCTATATCAATTTTTTGAGGTTCTAATCTGCTATCTATCAATACAAAAACCACTTGTAAACTTTCTCTTTTTTCCAGATAAAACCTGATAAATTTTGCCCATTCTGCTCTGTTAGATTTTGAACTTTTAGCATAACCGTATCCAGGTAAATCTACTATGTACCATTCCTTATTTATTAAAAAATGATTGATAAGTTGGGTTTTACCTGGTTTTTGAGAAGTTTTAGCTAAACCTTTTACATTAACAATCATGTTTATTAATGAGGATTTACCAACGTTAGAACGTCCAATAAACGCGTATTCTGGCAAAATTGGTGGTGGTAGCTTGCTAATTCTTGTATTACTTACCGTAAAGTCGGCAGATTTTATAATCATAATACAAAGTTAATGTAATTTTTATTTGAATACTGATTGGATTGTATATTGAGGGCTAAATGATTCATAAAATTTAGTTTGCATAATTTAATTAAAATCTATCTTTGAGAATTCAAAAAAAATTGTCCGGGTGGCGAAATTGGTAGACGCACCAGCTTGAGGGGCTGGCGCCCTTATGGGTGTGGCAGTTCGAATCTGCTCTCGGACACAAATTCATTGTTTGTCACATTGAGCGAAGGCTAACGTTTTAATTTAAAACGTTAGCCTTCGACTCCGCTCAGTCTGACATAAAAAAATTACAAATTCCCCCTCAACTCTTGCTCTCTTTCAATTGCTTCAAATAAAGCCTTAAAGTTTCCTGCTCCAAAAGATTGGGCTCCTTTTCTTTGGATAATTTCGAAAAACACCGTAGGACGATCTTGTAAAGGTTTGGTGAAAATTTGTAGTAAATAGCCTTCCTCATCTCTATCAACTAAAATTTTATGCTCTTTTAATACTTTTATATCTTCATCTATTTTACCAACACGTTCAAGTAAATCTAAATAATAAGTATCCGGAGTGTCTAAAAACTCAATTCCTTTTGCTTTCAATTTTTTTACGGTATCAACAATATTTGCGGTAGCAATGGCAACATGTTGTACACCTTCGCCTTCGTAAAATTCTAGATATTCTTCAATTTGAGATTTCCTTTTTCCCTCTGCAGGTTCGTTAATTGGAAATTTTACATAACCATTTCCGTTGCTCATCACCTTACTCATTAAGGCAGAATATTCGGTAGATATGGCTTTATCATCAAATGTTAAGATATTTTTGAAACCCATGGTATCTTCATAAAAGCTTACCCATTTATTCATTTGGTGCCAACCTACGTTCCCTACACAATGATCTACATGTAAAAGCCCAATTTCCTCTGGATTATATGCAGAAGTGTAGGGATCAAATCCAGGCAAAAACAGCCCCTTGTAATTTTTTCTTTCGATAAATAAATGGATGGTTTCTCCGTAGGTATAAATCCCGCTTCTTTTTACTTCACCATTTTCATCAGATATGGTTTCTGGTTCTAAAAAAGACCTTGCACCTCTTTTAACTGTTTCTTCATGAGCTTTGTATGCATCATCTACCCAAAGTGCTAATACTTTTACACCATCGCCATGTTTTAAAACATGATGCGCAACTGGATGGTTGGAACGCAAAGCAGATGTTAAGACAAACCTAATTTTACCTTGTTGAATCATATAAGAAGCGGTGTCTTTTACTCCAGTTTCTGGCCCAGCATAAGCTACACTTTGAAAACCAAATGCTGTTTTATAAAAATGTGCAGCTTGTTTTGCGTTCCCTACATAAAATTCTACATAGTCTGTTCCGTTGATGGGTAAAAAGTCATTAGTCATTGCTTCATTATTATTTTCTTTATGGCTAATTAGTTCATTAGTAGTTGGTTCATTAGTATTTGTCATGTCTTTATATTTTATAGTCTGAAGCCGAGGACGGAAGACCAATTTGTGTTATCTAATAATCGTTTTACTTTTTTGTCTTTGTTCTTTACTCTTTTTTCTTAATTCTAAGGTCAAGCACTTAAATTTACTCCGTCATCCAACTCTTATAATAATCTGGATCTTCAATTTCTAAAGCATTTTCAGTTAACATTAATGGTCTAAAAGGATCAATCATTACGGCTAATTCATCGGTACTTTCTTTACCGATAGATTTTTCTACCGTTCCGGGATGTGGCCCATGAGGAATTCCGCCTGGATGTAAAGTTATTTGTCCTTTTTCTACTGATTTTCTACTCATAAAATCTCCATCAACATAATATAAAACCTCGTCAGAATCTACATTTGAGTGATTATAAGGGGCAGGAATTGATAGTGGATGATAATCGTACTTACGAGGAACAAAAGAACAAACTACAAAATTATGAGCTTCAAATGTTTGATGAACTGGAGGAGGTTGATGTAATCGACCTGTTATAGGTTCAAAATTATGGATGCTAAATCCCCATGGATAATGAAAACCATCCCAACCCACAAAATCAAAAGGATGTGTGCCGTAGGTGTATGGATAGATTAAACCTTGTTTCTTTATTAGAATTTTAAAATCACCCTTTTCATCGATAGTTTCTAAATTTTGTGGTGTTTTAATATCTCTTTCGCAATAAGGCGAATGTTCTAAAAGTTGTCCGTTTTCATTTCTATAACGTTTTGGAGCTTTTATTGGGCTAAAACTCTCCACGATGAATAACCTATTTTTTTCATCATTAAAATGGATTTGATAGATCACTCCTCTAGGAATTATGACGTAATCGCCATACTCGAATTTTATGTTTCCATAGCCTGTTTTTAAAACGCCAGATCCTTCATGAATGAAAATCATTTCATCCGCCATGGTATTTTTATAGAAATAATCTGTCATGGATTTTCTCGGCGCTGCCAAAGAAATATGAAGATCGCTATTTACCAAAACAGGTTTACGGCTCTTTAAAAAATCATCTTCGGGTTTAACTTTAAAACCCAATAAGCTGGTATGTTTTAAATGTTTTTCTCTCGCAATTTTGGGCTCAACAGAATAAGGCTCGCCTAAATTTTTAACTAGGGTAGGAGGATGGCTATGATAAACTAAAGAGTAGTTGCTAGAAAAACCTTCGGTAGAAACTAGTTCTTCTGCATAAAGCTCGCCGTTGGGCTTACGAAATTGAGTATGTCTTTTGGGAGGAATCTCTCCTAATTTATAATAAAATGGCATAATAAAATCGGTTAATAATGATATAACGATTTGAATACGAAAAGGTTGTGAAGATTGTAAGGTTTTGATAACGATTGTTATCCAGTTTTTAGATGGAATATTGTGCGAAAACGATTTTCGCTACCATTGCAGAACGGAATTTAGCAAGTACTCCCGAAGAAACTAATCTAAGATGCTTTAAGTTTTGCAATGTTTTTTGATTTAATTAAATCACAATGTACGGTTTTTAAAATTAGAATGGAAATTGGGCATTATAATAACATTAACTAAACAAAAAAAGTTGGGCATAACCCAACTTTTCTTTTATAATTAATTTTCTGATTTTGCATTCAGCCTTAAGTATTTAGCTTTAAGCTTACAAAAAATTACCAGATTCTAATTCTGTCTTCTGGTGCTTTGTAAAGTTTATCACCAGCTTGAACGTTAAATGCTTTGTACCAAGCATCCATATTTACTGGTGCACCAATAGTTCTGTACATACCAGGAGAATGTGGATCTGTAACGATTAATTGAGCTTCAGTTTCTGGTAAAATATTACCTCTCCAAACTTGTGCCCATGATAAGAAAAATCTTTGGTCTGGTGTAAAGCCATCAATTTTCTCATCAGACTGACCTTGTTTTGTCATCTTGAAAGCAGCGTAAGCAACGTTCAAGCCACCTAAATCACCAATATTTTCTCCTAATGTTAATTTTCCATTTACATGGATGGTATCTAAAACAGTATAACCATCAAATTGAGAAGCCAAAGCTGATGTTTTTGCTTTAAAGTTCTTTAAATCTTCTGGAGTCCACCAATTACGCAGACTTCCGTCTTTATCATATTGACTCCCTTGATCATCAAAACCATGTGACATTTCATGACCGATAACAGCACCAATTCCTCCGTAATTTACAGCATCATCTGCATTTGGATCAAAGAAAGGAAACTGAAGAATCCCAGCTGGGAAAACAATTTCATTCATTACTGGGCTATAGTAAGCATTAACTGTTGGCGGAGTCATTCCCCATTTATTTTTATCAACAGGTTTGCCTAATTGGTTCACCATTTTATTGTATCCCCAAGCACCAGCACTTCTCAAATTCTGAAAATAGGTTGCTCTATTAATCGCTAAACCATCATAACTTTCCCATTTATCTGTATAACCAATTTTTTTGGTGAACGCTTGCAATTTTAATAAAGCTTTTTGTTTGGTAACGTCGCTCATCCAATCTAGATTAGAAATTCTTACTTCGTAAGCTTTTGATAGATTATTAACCAATTCCTTCATTCTTACTTTAGCTTCAGGCTTAAAATAAGATTTTACATAAATTTGCCCCAATAATTCGCCAATGGTACCATCAGTTAAAGACGACATTCTTTGCCATCTTGGTGTTTGAACTTTTTGTCCGGATAAAGCTTGAGAAAATTTAAACCCAGTTGCTACAAATGGAGAGCTTAAGTTATTAGCAGAACTTTTTAAAACGTTCCATTTTAAATAAGTTTTCCAATCTGCTAAAGGAATAAACTTTAACATAGAACTTGTAGTTACAAAGAATTTTGGGTTGCCCACCAAAATAGAATCCTCTCCAACAACCCTCATTTTTTGCATTAAGTATCCCCAATTTAAACCTGGAGTAGTTTTAGAAAAATCTGAAACACTAAACTTGTTATAAGTTTTGTAAGGATCTCTCATTTCTACACGGCTCATTTGCGCTTCTGCAAATTTCTTTTCTATATCAAAAATTGTTTTTGCATTTTTTTCTGCTTGTGCAGCCGTTGTCCCGGTTAATGTAAAAAGACTTACAATAAAATCGTGATATGCAGCTCTAATTTTTACAGAACGAGCATCATCTTTTAAGTAATAATCTCTATCAGGTAAAGTTGTACCGCCTTGGCCTAATTGCGCCATCATTACATTCGGATTTTTACTATCCTGACTTACATAAAAACCAAACATTGGCGATCCAATACCTTTGGTTCTCATGGTTGCTGCTTCGTCAATAACGCCATTCAAATCTTTAATAGCATCAATTCTAGCCAAATCAGGTTTAATAGGAGTATAACCTAATTTTTCAATGGTTAAACTATCCATTCCTGCCGCATAAAAGTCTCCAACCCTTCTCTCTACAGAGCCTGGTAGTGCATTTTTATCATTCATAGAATTGGAAACAATTGTTTTAACTGCGTTGATGTTGAAATCTCTCAACTCGTCAAAACTACCCCAACGCGTTTGTTTTCCAGGTACGGGGTTTTTTTTTACCCAATTTCCACTGGCATACTTGTAAAAATCGTCACCTGGTTTAACAGATAAATCCATGTTAGATTTATCAATAAATTTTTTGTTGCCATCTTGAGCTTGAGCTGCATTAAGCATAAAGCCCGAACCCAATAGCAATAAAGAAGCTACTTTAAGTTTCATAAACTATTTAATTAAGATTGTATTTGAAAAATATCTGGTAATGTAAGTAATTAGATAAATATAATGATCAAGATGGTTTGAATTTTACCTGTTAAACCAATAATAAATTGATTTAAATAAATATCTGATATCTAAAAAGTTTGGTAGATTTGATTTTAAGCGCATTTTACTCTATATATTTTGCATTCTGATTTTAAACAACTTATTTATAAAAATATTGTTACCTAATTTATGGATATTGCTATTTTTCCTCTTCAACTGATTGCTTTCCCGGGAGAACAACTGAATCTCCATATTTTTGAGCAACGCTATCGTGATCTTTTTAATGATTTAAACGAAGATAAATCACTAACATTTGGTATTCCTCCTGTCATTAATAACGAAATATATTCTTTAGGTACACAGCTTAAGTTAGTTAAAATTGAAAAACGCTATCAAAGTGGAGAAATGGATGTAGTAACTGAAGGGATAGGCGTTTTTTCTCTTAATGAGATTTATAGCCCTTATATTGATAAAAGTTACGAAGGCGCAAATATTGAGTTATTGATTGATGATGAGGAATATAATTTGATAAAATTTGAAGAGTTACAAAATTTATATGAAGAATTTCAAGCCATGTTAACTCAAAGGAAAGAAATCATAAACATCAATCCGAATAAGTACTCGTTTCAAATTGCACATTATGCAGGATTAAATGAAGATCAGAAATTGGCATTGTTGGCTACTCCATCTGAAGAAGAAAGGCAAGAAATTATGATAAATCATTTTAAATTTATTATGCCATCTATGCGTAGTATACAAGAAACACAAACCAGAATTGTAGCTAACGGACATTTTAAAAACCTGCAATCTTTTAAGTTTAATAAAAGTTAGTTTGTTAGGTTGTTAGTTACTTAGTTAGGTATTTAGTATCAAGTAGTAAGATTTAAGTATTAAGAAGTAAGATGCTAGAATCAAGAAACAAGATTATATTTGTTTTTGGCTCAAAATTCATTTATTCAAATTTCAATCCTTAAAAATTTCATTAAAATAAAATGCCAATTAAAAGTGTTTTAAAACAGTATTGGGGATATGATGAATTTAGGCCTTTACAGGAAGAAATCATTCAATCTGTTTTAGATCAAAAAGATACTTTAGCATTATTGCCTACGGGTGGAGGTAAATCTATTTGTTTTCAGGTACCTGTTATGGCAATGGAAGGAATTTGCATTGTTATTTCTCCGCTCATTGCTTTGATGAAAGATCAGGTAGAAAATTTACAAAAAAGAGGAATCCAAGCCATTGCTATAGTATCTGGAATGGGCAAATGAGAGATTGATATTGCTTTGGATAATTGCATTTATGGGCCCATAAAATTTCTTTATTTATCGCCAGAGCGTTTACTTTCAGATTTGGTAAAAGAACGTATCAAATACATGAAGGTGAATTTGATAGCTGTTGATGAAGCTCATTGCATATCTCAATGGGGTTATGATTTTAGACCACCATATTTGCACATTGCAGAAATCAGGGAGATCCATCCCAATGTTCCGGTTTTAGCACTTACTGCATCTGCTACAGAAAAAGTACAGGAAGATATTATCGCTAAACTTGGTTTTAAGAGTATAAATATCTTTAGGAAAAGTTTTGAAAGAATTAACCTTAGCTATTCTGTTATCAGCCAGGAAAATAAATTACAAAAACTGTTGGATGTTTGCAATGGAGTACATGGAAGCGGTATTTTATATGTTCGCACCAGAAGAGACACTGTTGAACTGGCAAAATACCTCAATCAAAATAATATCGCGGCCCAATATTACCATGCAGGCTTAAATTTAGAAGAAAGAGCACAAAAGCAAAAATATTGGTTAAACGACCAAGTGCGGATTATGGTTGCTACCAATGCTTTTGGGATGGGAATTGATAAACCAAATGTAAGGTTTGTAGTGCATTATGAAATGCCAGAAAGTTTAGAAGCTTATTATCAGGAAGCAGGAAGGGCAGGGCGGGATGAAAAAAAAGCCTATGCTGTGATGCTATATCAGCAGAGGGATAAAATAGCTTTTGAGAAAAAATTTGAACAAAATTTTCCCGACATCAATTATATAAAACAAGTTTATCACTTTTTATGCAATTACTTACAGATTCCATTTGAAAGCGGAATGGAGATTAGTTATGATTTTAATTTAGCTGATTTTTGCTCGAAATTTCAGTTAGAAGTTTTAAGTGCTATAAGTGCTATTAAATTTTTAGAACATGATGAATATTTTATCCTAAGTGAAAATGCGCTGTTGCCTTCCCGTTTACAGGTTATTGTTGATGGTGATGATTTGTATAAGTTTCAAGTAGAAAATGCTAAGTATGATGGCTTTATAAAATCTATTTTAAGGCTTTATGGAGGGGCGTTTGACCAATTTATCCAGGTTAAAGAATTTGATATTGCTCAAAAAAATGGCATTAACAAAAGTTTGGTGGTTTCCTATTTAGAAGAATTGGATAAATTAGAGATTATCAGTTATCAAAAACAAACAGATTTACCTTTACTTACTTTTTTAAAACCAAGAATCCCAATTAGTGATTTAACTATAGATGCGGTTTATTATCAGGAAAGAAAGAAAAATTATCATCAAAAAATGCTTTCCGTATTAAATTTTATAGAGAAAGACGTTTGCAGAAGCATTCAGCTTTTAAAATATTTTGATGAAACCGAAGTTAGAAAATGTGGCATTTGCGATGTTTGCCTAAATGAAAAACGAAATTTACAGCAAGATTTAAACGAACAAATTGCAAAACAAATCACACAATTATTATCTAACCAAAATAAGGTAACCCTAAAGGAAATTTTAATAGCTGTGAAAAAAGGTTCCGAGAAAGAAAAGCTGGATCTTATACGTTTAATGATGGATGCTGGAGATTTAAAATTAATAGAAGGTTTATACCAGCTTTAAATTCTTTAGCTGATGATATTTATAAAGCTTATAAATTGATAGTAAAATATTGCTGTTTTGATTGGGATTTATAATCAAAGAATTTCTTAAACTATTGGTTATTTTACGATTTCTTATCGATAACAATTTAGCCAATCCAAATTTTGCTAGCATTGTATATTTTTTGCTTATTCCTACAAAATCAACAATTTTCAGATCTTTTTTTATGTCTATAATTTTTAAAAGATTTTCCAAAGCCTGGTCAACATCATCTAAAAAAGCTTTATTGCTTTTTATATCTTGATGGATAACTGGATTATCAATCGTTAACATTTTAAAACCCATTTTTTTTGCTTCCAAACCAAAAACAACATCTTCGTAGCCATAATTTTTAATTTGTTCATCAAATTTTAAGCGCTCAAAAACACTTTTTTTAATGATAAAATTATTAGAATGAAAAAAACTTTGACTTTTAGATTCTATATTTAAACCATAATTATAATGCAAAAAATGAGCTGTATCAGGCTTTAAAATAGCATAGGTCCTACTTCCACTTACTATATCTTCATTAAAATTATTAAGGTAGGTTTTAATAAAATGATCATTTTCAATTTTTCCATCTGCATCTAAAAACAACAGTAATTCAAAAATAGCTTCTTTAGCCAACAGATTTCTAATGGCAGAACGACCTATGTTTTCATTTAAATAAATAACCCTGAAAGGTTTTTCTTCAAATGCTTTTAGATAATTTTTTTTGTTTAACTCAGAAGCATCATCAATAATTAAAATCTCGAAATTTATCTTTGCTTTTTCGCATTGGTTTTTAAGCTCGATAAAAAGTTGTGGGTTTTTATAATTAAAATGAGGAATACAGACTGAAAGCATGTTGCAAAGTAGTTGAAAAGGATGAAACAATTAATTTTAACGCTAAATTTTCATTAGGTTTTTTGATTTTAAGTATTTATATTTGATTTAAAATGACACTAGAAACTTTACACATAAAAAATAATTCACAAGAATTTTTAAATCTTGTGAATATGCTTAAAGCTAACAAAGAAGCTAAATTAAAACTTTTGTCATCCAAAAAACTTACAAAAACCAAGGCTGAAGACTGCTAATGCCTTTTGACAAAATTATTGTAAAAAATGATATTATTGTTAAATCAATTTTAAGATGATTTTTTGTAATTGAAATTAAAATGAAGAGAAGTTATTCAATTCTTGTAATTGCAATATTTTTTAGCTCTTGTATTTTACATCAACAATACAAAATTGCCGGGATTAAAAACTTATCTAATATTAATTTGAAAATCTTATTATCACCAAAAGATAATATTACTGATAGTAATTTAGTCCAACCTTTTAATAGCTATATTATAGAGAAAAATCAATTTTCTGATTTGACACTTCCAAACATTAATCCTAAATATGAAGAAGATTCTTCAATTGTTTATATTTCAATTTTTGATAAGGATATGATAGATTTAAAAGAGAAAAAAAATGATATTGTCAATCTTAAAGAGAAGGCCTTTGTAAAAAAATATGTTTTTCAATTGAACAAAATACGCTACCCTTTAGATACAATTTATATAATTAATTAAATCTAAAACTTAAACTTAGCCTTGCTAATCGGAGCATCTAATTTAGTGCTTTTGCGATGATCATTTACTGTAACATTTAGCATATTTATCTGTTCTGAATGGAGCTTAAACAAAATATTATTGTCGATTTCAATTTTGCCAACTTTATTAATTTTAGGGATTTCCAGATAACACCAGGCAGCA
>JBBRYE010000100.1:0-14093 GCA_038237895.1 Sphingobacteriales bacterium
AAAACTTTGAAAATCATAGATATAAAAAATGAATGTAACGCCTGAACATAATGAGCGAATGGCAAAAATGACTTTTGCTTCAGTTTATCCTCATTACCTAAAAAAAGTTGAGATTAAAGGCAGAACAAAAGCAGAATTGCATCAAGTTATTGAATGGTTAACAGGATTTGACGACAAGAAATTGAATGAAATCGTGGAAGATAAGGCAACATTTGAAACCTTTTTTAAGAAAGCAAATTTAAACCCGAACGCTAAACTAATAACAGGAATAATTTGTGGCTATCGGATAGAAGAAATTGAAAATCATTTGACCAGGCAAGTAAGATATTTAGACAAGTTGGTAGACGAATTAGCAAAAGGTAAAAAGATGGAAAAAATTTTGAGAACCTCATAAATCCCAAAAACATTTGGGCTATTTAAAAATGAATGCCCAATACTAACTAACTAAAAACTAACTAACTAACTAACTAACTAACTAACTAACTAACCAACTAAAAACTAACAACCTAATCAATCAACCAACAAAACTTTCCAGGCTTCCTCTACCCTATTTTCATCTAACAACTCCGCAGCTTTTAAATGGATTTGTAGCAATCTTGTATTTGTATCGCCAATGGTGCTATCCAAAATATCTTTGATTTCATGGTTTTGGAGATATTTTTCTACTTCTTCATCGGATGGTAAATGCTCTACATTACCTAATTGCCCAAGATGATTACCGGTTAAAATTTTAGAGTTTTTAACATCGTCTGGCAAAGTATCAATACCAATTCCTAATTTCGATAAAGGTTTTGCAACTTCAAATAAACTATCTTTTGTAATTCGGCTATACCAGTTTCCTCCTAACCTGGCTACCTGGTCAATCTTAAAAACATCAATTTTTCCGTTCTCATCTAAAATAGTTTCGTGGATATGGATTGCCAAAACCTCCGCAATAATTAAATGTCCGGCGCCACCACCGTTTCCTAAAACTATAATGTCATTAACTTTGCATTCTAATTGTACGGGTGCTTCTTTAACCCTCGGTGGTTTTATTTTTGTGGATGCAATTTCGGTAAAACCAGCTTTTGTAAACTCATTAACTCCTTTTGCATATTCTGTACTGG
The DNA here is from genome assembly GCA_038237895.1 of Sphingobacteriales bacterium. Taxonomy (GTDB): domain Bacteria; phylum Bacteroidota; class Bacteroidia; order Sphingobacteriales; family Sphingobacteriaceae; genus Pseudopedobacter. The sequence goes on from JBBRYE010000100.1 coordinate 1,107, forward strand.
CCAAAGAAGTTTGTTGTACCATATTATAGTTCACAATATTAATCACCACTTCTGCAACTTCTCGCACATTTTCTAAAGTGTTTTTCGCACTTCCATCCCTACCTCTATTTACCGGAGAAAAAACACAGATTGGTGGATTACTGCTCATCAAATTAAAAAAACTAAAAGGGCTCAAATTCACGTTTCCTGCTAAATCTACAGTCGATGCAAAGCAGATTGGCCTTGGCGCAATGGCAGTACTTAATAATTGATAAGCTTCCTGATTGCTTAAATCTGATATATTTAATGATAACATCTTATTTTTTTAACGCTAATATGGAGAATTCTGTTTTATCAGGGATAATGATATTACTTAAAACACCCAATCCTTTCACTCGGAGTTCAATTCTATCATTGGGTTGTAGCCATTGTTCTTTATAATTTGAATCATTTAACTTTCCAGTTCCGTTTAATTCTAAAAAGCAGCCGGTTCCAACCGTTCCAGATCCTATAATAGCTCCGGGCAAAATATCGCAACCATAAGAAACTCTTTCTATAATTTCTGCAAAAGTCCAGTCCATAGTGGCAAAATCTCCTTTAGAAACCAATTGATCATTAACCCAACACTCCATATTTAATTGATAAGAATTACCAACATGATTTGTTTTTGTTTGTGTTTTATAAGGTTCTAATTCATCTTTGGTAACTAACCATGGTCCTATAGAAGTGGCAAAATCTTTTCCTTTGGCAGGGCCGAGGTTCAATTTCATTTCTTCCATTTGTAAAGTACGAGCGCTAAAATCATTCATAATCATGTAGCCTGCAATATAATCATCTGCATCGGCAGCTTTTATGTTACGCCCTTTTTTATTGATTACAATTGCAACTTCTAATTCGAAATCTAATTTCTGAAAATGATCTGGCATACAAATTATTTCTCCTGGACCATGTATGGCATGGTGATTACTAAAATAAAATGTAGGAAACTGATCAAACTCTTTAATCATCTCCACTCCTCGGTTTTTTCTTGCCGTTGCAACATGTTGCTTAAAAGCATAAGCATCCCTTAAAGAAGTTGGATGAGGCACTGGAGCAATTACTTCGTAAAAAATCTCTTCTTTAACATTTTGATAATTTATTTTTAAATCTTCAAAAGCATGTTTTGCAGCTTCCATTAAAGGTTCTCCACCGTTAAGAAAATCTGCCATGCTATCTGGAATTACATGGTTTAAAGAGTTTAGATTATAGATATGTCCATTAAAGAAGATCCCAAGGTGTTCTATATCCTCAGTTTTATATGATACTAATTTCATAAAAAATAATTAATACGGTTTGGTTTATAGTTATGGTATTTTTTAAAATTAAGCTTTGCAGATTAAATAAAGAAAAAAATTGTAACTAAATATTTGAAGATTAGTATAAGGATGAAATTAACTTATAGTATCATGAAAATTAAACTTTTACAATTTCTACTTATTGGCTTAGTTATATTTATTTCTTCATGCGAAAAAGACGGAACTATAAATCCTGAAATTCTTACGAAAAATAAAGTTGAGTATAATGGCGCAAATCTTTCTATTAATGCAGCAGGATTTGTAGACTATAATTTAAGAGCATTATATGGTAATGCGCCCACACACAAAAATGTAGATTTTTACACTATTGATGGTACATTTATTACCAACAAATCTGGTTCATTATTAGATATTAAAGGTAAATCTGTTGTTTTTGTAGAACTTAATTCTCCAAATCTTGATCAAATAGAAACTGCTACTTATACTTTTATTGATGATAGTAAAGATAGTGGTTTAAGCAATAGTGAATTAAGTACCAAATATTCTGGAAAATACTTTTTTTCTAATGCTTATGTTTCATCTAGCTCACAAAGCACTTCTTTATTAACTTTCAGTCAAAATGAAGATGTTGTTTCTGGAACTGTAAAGATTAGTGGTTCTAAACCTAACTATTTAATTACCTATGATTTAGTTTTAGAAAATGGAAAAACATTAAAAGGAAATTACGCAGGAATTTTTCAAAGTTTATAAAATATTTTTTTTGTTTAATTGGTTTATTAAATCCGCTTCATAACAAGAGCGGATTTTTTATCACGTTGAATTTATTAATGCTTATCGGTAAATTCTATAATTCTATCATAGAGATTATTCCAACCAAAAATCATTTGCGTAATCATCCCAATATGTTTTTTCCCTTCAATAACATCTAATGAAACCTCTTTATCATCTGCTTTCATCTTCTGTTCAAAAATTGGCGTTTGTTGCTTAATAGCTGGAAAAGTATCACCCCCAACAAACATCATATAAGGATTTTTTATTTGATCTATCTTTAGCATAGGAGAAGCGTCTTTCCAGGCTTTTTCATCTTTACTAAAAACCTGTAAAAAACCTGGCACATATTCATCATCAGTATTAATTTGCGCTTTTAAATATTGATAGATATCCAAACCGAATGGGTCATTTAAAATAACACCTTTAATTGGATTTTTAATCCCAGCTTTAGCGAAATATTTCGGATCTTGGTTTACTAAAGCTGCTAAATGCCCCCCAGCTGAATGCCCCATTAAAAGTATCCTATCAGGATTTCCACCGTATTTACTGATACTATCTCTTACCCACTTAATGGCTTTAGCACAATCGTAACCCATTTCCTGATATTGATACTCTGGTGCTAATGGATAATTGATAGCAACAAAAACTTTTCCTTTTCTTGCAAAATTTCTTCCCAAAAACCAATATGTATCTTTTTTGCTGCTTCTCCAGGAACCGCCATGAATAAATATGATTACGTCGTGAGGTTTATCCTTATTAGCTGGGCGGTAGATATCTAACAGATTTCGTTCTCCTTTATCGGCGTAAGCCAAATCTTTAATTTTTTTAGAACTGAAACAAGAAGAAAGCATGAATGGAAGGAGTAATAAAAGAAAGATTTTTTTCACGAATGTTAATTTTGAAGATTAATTGAACTTTAATGAATGGATTAAAATTTTAATGATGTATTCAATTAACGTACCATCCAATTTTTTGGTTTTATGGATTTCTATCGAAGGTGATCTAACTGTAACGATCTATTAAACCAAAATAAGTCTAACAACCTAACCAACTAAAACCTAACAACCTAAAAAACTAAAACTAACAACCCAAAAAACTAACTAATCAAAGGGTCTTTTTCTTTTTTGAAATGATTGTAGACCAGGATATCCAATAATTTTGGAAACAGTTTCTGCATCAAAACGGTCAATTTACCTTGAGCAGTCATAATCAAATCTCTTTTTCTATGCACTACGCCATTAACAATATTTTTTGCAACTTCTTCCGCCGACATCATTTTATCTTCTTCCATAGAAGATTCTCCTTGAGGTTTTGCCTCGCTATTTAAAGCAACATTTCTAATATTAGAAGCGGTAAAACCCGGACAAGCAACCATAATGTGAATATCGTTTTTTAGGTTTTCATTGCGTAGAGATTCTAAAAAACCATTCATGGCAAATTTTGAAGCAGAATAGCCAGTTCGCCCCGGTAAACCTTTATAACCTGCAATGGAAGACACGCCAACAATAGAACCCGAATTATTTAGAATTTGGTTGAAAGCGTATTTGGTACAATAAACTGTGCCCCAAAAGTTAATGTCCATAATTTTTTTAAGCACATCAATATCTAAATCTTTAAATAAAGCCCGCATAGAAATACCAGCATTATTTACCAGAATATCAATTTTACCCATCGTGTTAATGGTTTGGCTAATTAAATCTTTACAATCCTGCTCGTTACTTACATCAGTTTGGATAGCTAAAGTTCTGACATTATACTTTTTATGGATATCATCTGCAATTTCACAAAGCTTTACATATTGCCTTGCAGCCAAAACCAAATTTGCACCTCTTTTTGCAAACTCGAAAGCGCAAGCCTCTCCTATTCCGCTAGATGCGCCAGTGATAATGACAACTTTACCTTTTAAATCCATTTTAAAATTTTAAAAAATGTTTTTTTACAAAAATAAACATAGCACCATAAAAGCTAGAAATATATCTGAGACTAAATTTACGCGTACTTTGCCCTTTAAAGTGAATAATGTAGGTCTCTGGAAAGTAATAATTTTTATACCCTGCTAATATCAATCTGTAAGATAAATCAACATCTTCGCCATACATAAAAAACGATTCATCAAAATAACCTGTTTTACTTAAAGATTGTTTTCTTAACAACATAAATGCGCCAGCTAAAATATCAATCTCTGCGGTTTCATATTCGTTAATCCAGCCCATATAATATTTGTCGAACATTTTAGATTTAGGGAACAAAAGATGTAAACCTGAGAATTTACATAATGAAACCCAAGGCGTAGGCAAACCTCTTTTAGATTCTGATAAATATTTTCCTTGTGCATTAATCATTCTTACACCTAAGCCGCCAGCATTTGGAGTTTTATCCATAAACTCTAATGTTTTCTTTAAAGTATCGGCACTGGTAATCGTATCTGGATTAATCGCTAAAATATATTCTCCTTTAGATTGCGCAATCGCTTGATTATTAGCCACAGAAAAACCCACATTTTTTTTATTAATGATGAGTTTTATTTCAGGATATTTTTGTTTAACCATTTCTACTGTAGCATCTTTAGAGTTGTTATCTACCACAAACAACTCATAATCAATATTTACAGCAGCATCAATTAACGAATCTAAAGCTTGCTGCAAAAGATCCCTAACATTATAGCTAACGATAATGATGGATAGCTTCAAAATTATTTAGATAACGAGTTTTCGTAAGGAACCCGAGTGGTGATAGATCTTCCCAAAGTCAATTCATCGGCATATTCTATTTCTCCGCCAAAAGCGATTCCCCTTGCTAAAATACTTACCTTTAAATTCTCTTTATGTAATTTTTTGTTGAGGTAAAAAATCGTCGTATCGCCTTCCATAGTAGCACTTAAGGCGAAAATGATTTCAGAAATAGCTGGATTTTGAGTTCTAACAACTAAATGTTCAATCGTTAAATCTCCAGGACCCACTCCGTCCATCGGCGAAATTAAACCATTTAAAACATGGTATAAACCGTTATATTGATTGGTATTCTCTATCGCCATCACATCACGGCTATCTTCTACCACACAAATTAATTGATGGTCTCTCTTGGCTGATGCGCAAATATCACAAATATCCAAATCTGAAATGTGATTGCAATTTTTACAAAATTTGATGTTATTTTTAAGATGGATTAGTGTATTTCCAAAACGCTCAACAGAAGCATGATCTTGATTAAGTAAGTGCAAAACCAATCGTAAAGCTGTCTTTTGACCTATTCCAGGCAGACTCCCAAATTCATTAACGGCATTCTCTAAAAGTTTAGAGGAAAAATTCATTTTGCTAAATTAAAAATTTAATGCTAATTAGCGACTTGTTAAAAAACATAAACCACATTAAAAACCCATAAAAATGTCGCCAAATATTCTCCTAGCTTTTATCATTGGCTACTTTGTGGTTTTGATTTCTGTTTCTTTTTTTACGTCAAAAAAATCATCAGATAATTCTACATTTTTTATCGCCAATAGAAATTCTAAATGGTATTTAGTGGCTTTTGGGATGATTGGAACTGCCTTAAGCGGAGTAACTTTCATTTCTGTCCCTGGGCAAGTTGGTTCTTTAGCAGGGCATCAGTTCGAGTATTTTCAATTTGTTTTAGGTAACGCTTTGGGTTTTATTGTGGTTGCTACCGTTCTGTTGCCGCTATATTACAAAATGAATTTAACCTCTATTTATGGCTACATAGAAAAAAGATTGGGAACTGTGAGCTATAAAACCGCAGCGGGTATATTTTTATTGAGCAGAACCATTGGTTCGGCATTTAGGCTTTATTTAGTTGTTATCGTTTTACAAAGATTCATTTTTGATAGCTACGGTATTCCATTTTTTGCAACCGTTTTAATATCGCTTTCGCTAATTTGGCTTTACACATTTAGAGGCGGCTTAAAAACAATCATCATTACAGATACTTTACAAACCGTTTTTTTGGTCTTATCCGTTCTATTAACCATTTATTTTATTTGCGATAGCCTAAATTTAGGAATTGTTGAAGCTTTTGAAACCGTAAAAAATAGCGGCTATTCTAAAATATTTTTTGTTGATGATTTTTTAAGCAATCGTTTTCACATTAGCAAGCAGTTGATAGGCGGAATGTTTGTAACCATTGCTATGATAGGTTTAGACCAGGATTTAATGCAAAAGAACCTGAGCTGTAAAAACATCGGCGAAGCACAAAAGAACATGTTCACTTTTACAGGTATATTCGTGATCATCAATTTATTTTTTCTAAGTGTTGGTGCTTTGCTTTATGTTTACGCCAGTAAAAACGGGATTGCCATTCCTGTTGATGCTACAGGAACACCAAGAACAGACTTTCTTTTTCCCGAAATCGCATTAAATCATTTATCTGTGATCCCTGCAATTGTATTTATGTTGGGTTTAACAGCTGCTACATTTGCAACAACAGATTCTGCATTAACTGCTTTAACTACTTCATTTTGTGTAGACTTTTTAGGCTTCAACAAAAAAGAAGATATCAACTCTAAAAAAAGCATCAACCTAAGACATTTAGTACATGTTGCTTTTTCATTATTAATGTTTTTAACGGTTATTCTTTTTAATGAAGTAAATAACAAGGCAGTAGTTGGCGCCATATTTACGGTTGCATCCTATACTTATGGTCCTTTATTAGGACTTTATACTTTTGGATTGTTATTAAAAAAACGTGGAGTACATGATAAGCTGGTTCCGTTTATTTGTATTTTATCGCCAGCTATCTGTTATTTTTTGAACCAAAATTCAGTAAAATTAATGGGTGGTTATGTTTTTGATAATGAATTGATTTTAATTAACGGATTGATAACATTTTTAGGATTGTTAATAATATCAAACAAACAAGCTAAAATTGCGTATTAGAAATACATTTATAACGATATGACAGGTGAAGAGAAAATAAGAAGTGCGTTTGAAAACAGAACGTGGCAAGAGATTAAAGTAACAGATTCATGGCAGATTTTTAAGATCATGGCAGAGTTTGTTGATGGTTTTGAAAAGTTGGCTAAGATTGGTCCTTGTGTTTCCATTTTTGGTTCTGCAAGAACAAAGCATGATAATAAGTATTATGAAATGGCCGTAGAAATTGGTCGTTTGTTAACCGAAAGAGGTTACGGTGTAATAACTGGTGGTGGACCCGGAATTATGGAAGCTGGTAATAAAGGAGCTTATGAAGCAGGTGGGAAATCTGTTGGTTTAAATATAGAATTACCATTTGAGCAATTCCACAACCGTTACATTGATAGGGATAAAGTTTTAGAATTTGATTATTTCTTTATCCGTAAGGTGATGTTTATGAAATATTCTCAAGGTTATATTGGTTTGCCAGGAGGTTTTGGTACGATGGATGAACTTTTTGAGGCTTTAACATTAATACAAACTGGCAAAATAGCTCGCTTTCCAATTGTTTTAGTTGGAATAAGCTATTGGAGCGGATTAATAGACTGGATTAAAAACAGCATGTTAGAGACAGAACATAACATCAATCCAGAAGATTTGAATTTGTTTAGGTTGGTGGATACAGCAGAAGAAGCTGCAGAACATATTTTTAGATTCTACGATAAATATGTATTAAAACCCAATTTTTAATTTAAAAAGCTAGTTAATCTAGCTTTTTTCGTATCTAACACCTTATATTAGGCAAACATTTTTGTTATGGTGTTAAAAGCAATCAAAAGATTTCTTATAATTCTTACGTTTTTTTCCCCTCTAGTTACTTATTCTCAAGAATTAAGAATAATCAAAGGATCTACGCTACAAATAATTAATAACTTAAAAATCTATCAAACCCCAAAAAACACAAGTTTTAAATCTATAAAACAAAATATTAGTAATTTAAAATCAACTAAAAATATTAATCCAAATTTTGATAATTGGGTAGTTTTAAAACTTGTAAATTCTTCAAAAAGTAGTAATCAACTTTATTTAAGTAGCAACTTTGCAGATTCTCTTCAATTATTTGATTATGATAGTAATCAATTAATTGGATTTACCGGTAACGGATATAATTTTAATGAAATTAGCAGGCCTATAGAAAGTGGTTTTATAAAATTTAGTATAGAACCTTATAAAAGCAAAAAAATAATCTTACAGCTAAAAGGTACTTATCCTTCAGAAAAAATATATTTTCAACTAGAAAACGCAAAAAATATTATTACTTATGATCAAAATAATTATATAAGAAAAATCTCTCTAATTGCTGTAATCTTAGCATTTACCATTTTCAACTTTTTGGTTTTTTTAATATTTAAAGATAAAACCTACGTTTATTACCTCTTATATCTTGTTTCCTTATTATTATATATTAGCATCCATACTTTTGTAATTCAATATAACTTCACTATCAATACTTACTTTTTAGATTATGTTTTAGTTGATGTATTTCTTATTTGTTTCAATATTTCTGCCATCAATTTCTCTATAAGCTATTTTAAAACTGACCGCATTACATTCTGGAGCAAACTATTTAAATGGTATAAACCTCTATTCTTAATTCCTATTGTTTTAGGCATAATGTATTACAAGAATTACTATTCCGAGCCTCAAAACGAACTATTAGCTTTATTATCATTAATAACTACCACGCTAATTCTTATTTTTGGTATTTCTAATTATTCTAAAAAAAGTAGGATTACTTTACTATTTCTGCTGGCAGAATCTCCTATGTTATTAGGAGGTATTTTTGTGAGTATTGAGTTTTTTATTACAGATGCTCCACTTTCTGATCGATTAGGGCCGTATATTTTCCAACTCTCTATAATATTAGAAATTTTATTGTTTTCATTTGCTTTAGGTAATAGGTATCGTGAACAAAGGATGTTGTGGTTAGATCAAGTAGAAGAAAATAATAATCTTAAAACGCAAAGATTATTAGAAATACAATCTTTAACAGAACAAAAAAACAAAGAATTAGAAGAATTGGTTGAAGCCCGTACCATTGAATTAAATAACAGCAACGTACAACTAATAAAAGCAAACCAAGAGAAAAATAAAATATTTACCATTCTCGGTCACGATTTAAGAAGTCCTTTAAGTTCATTACAAATGATGTTAGAGTTATTTCTAACTAAAGATTTAGACGCACAAGAATTTAAGGAATTAGCTTTAAACATTAAACAGAAATTAAAAGGCTTAAATGATTCTATACAAAATCTTTTTGTTTGGGCACAAAACCAAATGAAAGGAGAAGTTTCAGAAATTACATCTTTTAATCTGATAGATTTAGTACAAGAGAAATTAAATCTACTTTCTATTGTTCTGCAGAACAAAAATATTCAGTATTCTATATCTATAAATAAAGATTTAATGGCTTATGCCGATAGAAATCAAATAGGAATTGTAATTCAAAACTTGGTTAATAATGCGATAAAATTTACTGAAGCAAACGGAAAAATAGAAATAAATGCAAGCCTTATATTAAATATGATAGAAATTAATATCAAAGATAACGGCAAAGGAATGAGCGCACAATTGGTAGAAAGAATTAAAAATCATCAATTAGTTAACTCTTCTAAAGGTACTATGGGCGAAGTTGGAACAGGATTAGGATTAATTATATGTAAAGAAATATTAGAGAAAAACAATGGCAAATTATATTTAGAAAGCATAATTGGTTCTGGAACTAACATTAAAGTCACCATACCTACACCTATTCTATAATTTAATGAATCCCACTAACACCACCAGAAACTATAAATTTCATAGCTTGGGCCGATGATATTTTAAGCGGTGTAACCTTATCGGCTTTAACAATAATTACTTGCCCAGCAAAAGAATAAGACCATGGAAAATAAACTGCAACATCTCCTGGTAAGCCAAATGCCGACATATCTTTTTGAGTTAAAAAGCCAATCTTTTTAAAACCATGGCTATCTTCTACTAAAACCGGTTCACTCAACTTCTTCTCATCACCTACAAAAGCCTCCGTTAAATCTTTAACAGAAGAATAAATGAATTTAAAAAGCGGCAATTTGTTTATCCACCTGCTAATCCAATTGTAAATGGGTTCGGTAATTAAATAGGTTACAACAATTCCTGTTAATAAAATAACCAAAATAACTGATAAAATACCCAACCCGGGTATATATAATGGCAAACCGGTATAAGGATTTACTAAAAACTTATCGCTTAAATTTAAAGCGGCATCTAAAGAAGAAAATGCCCAAAATATGAGGAAGAAAGCAGCACCTAAAGGCAAAACTACCAGCAATCCTTTTACAAAATAATTTAACAACGCACTAAAAAGCTATCTCATTTTATTTATTTATTCGTAATAATAAACCCTCTTTACTCTTTGCGAAATATTAGTAATCACTTCATAAGGAATGGTTTCCATATTTTTAGCCATATCATAAACTGACAAATCTTCTCCAAAAACAATAACATCGTCTCCGGTATTCACTTCTATATCACTCACATCCAACATGGTCATATCCATACAAATATTTCCAATTGTTTTAACTTTTTGGTTATTGATTAACATCTCACCTTTACCGTTTCCTAAAAACCTAGGAAAGCCATCGGCATAGCCAATTTTTACCGTTGCTATTTTACCATCTTTTGGCATTACTCCACTCCTGCCATAGCCAACAGTATCTCCCTTTTTTAAATGTTTGATTTGAGAAATCGTAGTTTTTAAAGTGGCAACATTTGCCAGGTGATGCTGTTCCTTTACCACACTTTCTATTCCGTATAAACCAATCCCTAAACGTACCATATCAAATTGTGCATTAGGCCATTTTGAAATTGCCGAAGTATTAGAAATGTGCTTAAGAAATGTATAGCCTAATTCTTTTTCAAATTTGGCAGTAATTTTAGAAAATAAATCTATTTGATGTTGTGTATAATTATGATGCTGATCACTTTCACTACCTGCTAAATGAGAGAACATACTTTTTACTTTAATAGCGGGGCATTTTGTTAAATACGCTAATAAATCATCAACTTCATCTTCCATAAAACCAAGGCGATGCATTCCTGTATCTATTTTTATATGAATGTATTTTTCGCCTAATTTTTTAGAGGATAACAACTCGGCAAAAGCCTTTAAAATTCTTAAACTATAAATTTCTGGTTCTAAATTATAGTTAATCATTGCCTCAAAACTGGAAGCTTCTGGACCTAAAACCATTATGGGAATAGTAATTCCCGCATCTCTTAATTCTATACCTTCATCGGCGTAAGCCATAGACAAATATTCTACACCATTATGTTGCAATAAATTAGCAATTTCTTCACTGCCACTTCCATAAGCAAAAGCCTTAACCATTGCCATTAATTTTACATTGGGTTTTAGTTTGCTTTTATAATGATTTAGATTACTCACAATAGCGTTCAGATTAATCTCCAGAACAGTTTCATGAATTTTTAAACTCATCTTTTTACTTATTCTTTCAAACTCAAAATGCCTTGCTCCCTTTATTAATATGGTTTCATTATAGATACTTTCCCAATCAAATCTTTTTAAAAAATCTTCTGTATCTCTAAAAAACAGACTATCCTTATCAAAAAATGAATGGTATTTTTCTAATTGTACGCCAATGCCAATAAATTTATTAACTCCTTTATTTTTAATTAAATGAGCCACGTTTCTGTAAAGCTCTTTCTCTTCAATTCCTGATTGATAAATATCAGAAAGGATTAATGTTTTTGTTGGATGTTGGTTTTGTTGGTTCAGAAAATCTATGGCAATATCTAGGGAAGAAAAATCCGAGTTATAAGAATCATCAATAACATCGCATTGATTGATGCCCTTTTTAAGCTCTAATCGCATTTTTACAGGCAACAAATCCATCATTCTTTTTTCGATAATGTTTTGCTGATAGCCTAAGTACAATAAAGTTGCCCAGCAAATTATTGCGTTTTCTATAGAAGACTGACTTGTAAATGGTATTTGAATGGATATTTCTTGTTCTTTATATTTTGCACTAATAGAGGTTTTATTATCTTTCGTATCAATAATTAAAACCTGCAAATCTGCATTTTCTGATAAACTCCAAGTAAAAGTATTCTTTAAATTTGTGCTTTCGCCGAGATACTTTTTATTTAAGATAACAATTTGAGAAGTTTTAAAAAGTTTCAGTTTTTCGTAGATTTTTTCCTCCCTACTATTAAAACCTTCGTCATGAGCGTCACCAATATTAGTTAAAATGCCAATAGTAGGTTTTATAATTTCTGCTAAAGCATCCATTTCATTTTTAGTGGATATGCCAGCTTCAAAAATACCTAATTCGTATTGATTACTCATTTGCCAAATAGAAAGCGAAACGCCCATTTGCGAGTTATAACTTTTTGGACTTCGAATTATTTCTTTATCAATAACCAATAATTGATATAACCATTCTTTAACAATCGTTTTACCATTGCTTCCCGTAATCCCGATTACTGAATATTCAAAATTTTGTCTGTGATATAAAGCTAGTTTTTGCATCGCCTTTAAGGCATTGCCTACCATAATAAAATTTGCTTTTGGAAAATTTGCGACCGGAAAATTTTTATCAGTAATTACAAAAGATTGTATCCCTAATTTATAAAGGCTATCTATAAATTGATGAGCATCTCTTTTACCTTCTAAAGTGAAAAATAAAGAATTTGATGCATCAGTTATTTTCCTGCTATCAGTTAATAAATTTTTTATAATTTGATGAGGATGACGGAGTAAATCTTGATCACCAATTATTTCAGAAATATTTTGAATGGTATAAGATAATTCTTTCATCGTTTGCAAAGTTGACGAATATTCGTGAATATCACTAATTTTATAGCCAATGCTGCAAAAAACAAATGTTCCGTTAGATTTTAATACCGCTTTACAAAAAGCAGAAGCTTATTGTGCTTACCAAGAACGCAGTCAGTATGAGGTTAGAGGTAAACTAATAAGTATTGGGATTTACTATGAAGAATTAGAACAAATTATTATT